>JBMCLF010000113.1:0-5812 GCA_048615215.1 Candidatus Brevefilum sp. | reverse complement strand
TTCTGTGCTTCCAGCCAACCTTAGCGCCGGGAGGTTGAGTTCGTATCCCTGCTGGACCACCCCACTCTCAATGAAGGGTGTATCCCAAAAGGTAAAGGCGTAGGTGAATTCCTGAAGCCCGCGATCTGCGTTCATATCCGGGGCCAGTGCGGACTTCAGCAAAGTAAGGTTGATGTTGTTATCCAGTACATCCACACCATATTTGGAATCGTTCAGGATCGCAAAACCGCGTTCCGCTTCTACCAATGCGGTCCATTTGTAATTCGCTACCTCATGCTGGTCCCGGTCAATTTCACGGGAGCGATGGGTTGGACGAGGTAAATAACCGAATTGAATCTCGTGAATGGCATCCCGGGCATGATAACCCACCGGGAAATTCACCTTCAATAATTTATGCCGCTCCTGCCAGTCGATCACAGTGTGAAAATCCATCCGCCGGCTGTCCCGTCGAAGGGTGATCGTCTGTGTCATGGTGGAATTGTTAAGTTTCCGCTTGACTACCAGCCTGCCGAACAAGGGGCCTTGTGCCACGAGGCGGATTTGTGCCTCTTCTGGAAGTTCCACCGGAGACTCTCGATACATGCTGTCAATATCCCAGGCGTCAAACGCGCTGGGGATGTCCTGATACATTCTCAGGCTGTTGCAGTTGTCAATATTGAGCTTGCGCTGGTTGACCTTATCAAAAATTTGGGTAATTTCTCCGAATTCGTTAAAATCAACACGCATAAGCGAATTTTCCAACCGCCGATCATCAGCCTGGATTGTATTTTCCACACTTTCAGGCGCTGATTCTTCAAAACTCGCCCACCCACAGCACGGCAGGGTTACTTCAGCGAAGACGCTATCTTCCATGCTTTGTACTGCCAGCTTTTCCCCTGAAGAAGTCTGCAACCCTTGCATACCATCTGGTAGTTGCAGCAGCGGCTTTCGCTCCCATGAGAGCGAATTAAACCAGGTCACAGCATCCGACTCTTCCAGCAGCGATTGCCCAGCCGCTTGTGCGATACCTGTGGCTGTTTCAAGCACCCCAGCAAGCTGCGCTTCCGCTTCTTCATACACTCTGCGAATGGATGAACCTGGCAGAATGTCATGGAACTGGTTTATGAGCACCGTTTTCCAGGCTTGATCCCAGTGATCATAGGGGAAATCAAAGCCCGCCAGATGAATGGCCGCTCCTCCCCACATTTCCATCTCCCGCAGGGCAAACTCGCTGCGCCGGTTCAGGGCTTTGGTGCGTGCCTGAGATGTGTAGGTGCCGCGGTGAGCCTGGAAATACAGTTCACCCACGTAGCGCGAATTTGGCCACCCGGCGGATTCCTGCTCGGTGAAATAAGTCATTGGCGAAGCAATGCGAAATTTAGGAACCCCTTCAAGGTTCTTCTGTCGCAGAGCGAATTCCAGATGTTCCCGTGTCGGCCCACCGCCACCATCACCCCAACCAAAGGGATACAAACGAGTGGTGTAACCGTCCTTCTGAATTCGTTTTTGCCAGCGTTCAATCACCCATGAAGGTTTGGTCTCGCTGTTGTAATCGTTGTGGAAATGCGCCAGCACCTCCGATCCATCAATCCCCTCCCAAACAAAGGTGTTATAGGGAAAAAGTGCGCCGCCGTGATACGCCCAAAAGATCTTCTGAGTGGAGAAAAATTTAACATCACAGCCTCGCATGATTTGGGGCAAAGCGCCGGAATAGCCAAATACATCCGGCAGCCAGAGCATATCGCAATCCACGCCAAACTCCTCACGGAAAAAGCGTTTGCCATGAATTAACTGCCTGACCAAGCTCTCACCACTGGTGACATTGGTGTCAGGCTCCACCCAGGCAGCCCCATCAGCAATCCACTGGCCGCGTTTTACAGCTTCCTGGATTTTCTCATAAAGATCGGGATACCGCTCCTTTACCATGACATACAGAGACGGCTGGCTCTGGAAAAACTTAAATTCCGGGTAGCGATCCATCAGCGCAAGCTGGGTGCTGAAAGTGCGCACACATTTGCGTTCGGTCTCTGCCAGGGGCCACAACCAGGCCACATCAATATGCGCATGGCCGAAACCGATCATCTCAGGTGTGGTATCTCCATTTTGCTTTTCGAGGAGGGGCTGAAGGCGCTTACGGGCTTGGTGCAGGCTCGCCAGCATTTTCTCATTTGGCGCTTCAAAATCGGCAACCAGGGTGAAATCCTTCAGGCCGTCATCAATTTCCATCACCCGCAGGGAATCTTCGTTGATGTTCTCACGGACTTCCCAAAGCGTCTCAACATCCATGCTCAATTGAAAAGCCACTTCCTGCCAAATCCCAAAATGGCTTTGACCGACCTCACACTGGTTTTCTGGCGGTTCCGGAATGGTTTCCCGGTCAGGCGGTGTTGGCCCAGCACGCCACTCACGGGGGCCATGCCCGGCATAGGCTTCCATCACGACGGTATAGGAATCACCTCCCTCGGCGTTATCGGTCAGCATAATCACTTTATGATATTCATCCACTGCACCAGCATATTTCCCGTTGATATACACTGCCGATTCAGCACCCACGTCCATCATCAAGGCGATCATCTGGCCCTGGGCGGAATCCGGCAGTTGAAATTCTCCCCTGAACCATCCATATTCCCACTTTGAGCCCCAGGGAGTTCCTGGGGTAATTGGTTCAAATGACAGAGTCTCCAGGGCTTCTGCCAGCTGGTATTGCTTTTTGGTAAAGGCTGCTTCCAGGGGAATCGCTCTTATCGATTTGTAAAAGTGTTTGGCGAGTTCGTTGCGCCAGGACATGATCCTGTGGCGCCATTCTAAGGTAAGGGACATGAGAAATCCTTTAATTGAATAAGAATAAGTATCCAGAAAGTTTAATCAAATCCTCTCTGGGTCATTTTAATTTTATCGTATAACCGCACCCTTTGACGGTTTCTTTGAGGGCGGCATCCAGAGTTCCACCCGAAAAACCCAGCGCTCGCTGTGCCGGAACGGGGTCAAAAAGGCTTTGCGTGTCTGAATTTCTGCAAAATTTAGGGGGACAACAGGCTTGTTTTTCCCGCTGATCCGGAGCAGACGCTTGCCCCAATCATCCCATGTTAGGTTTTCGTCACCGATCAAATACCGGTCACCGCCCCGTACTCTCTCGAGAGCGCCAAGAACAGCTTCAGCGACCTGATCAACGCCCACCATGGCATACCCACCGCGAGTGTAAAAAACCCTGGGCAGCGGTCAGTGCAGGTACCAAAGGTGGGGCTTCCACAGCGGCATATGCCCTGGCATGGCCCCAAAAATATTGGGTATGGGTTGTATGGGTGCCAATGAAACCGGTGCCGCCGAGGATAAAGACATTCATAGCAAAAACTCAAATACAATCGACAAGAGTGCCTGAGGAGATAAATAGGCTGCGAATAAGTAACCAACACATCTTCTAACATCCTCTGATTAATTTCCAAATCCAGGCGCGAGCTTCTTTTGGATTCTCCAAACGCCAATCTTCAATAGGATTATTGATAACATTAGAACAAACTCGAATTGCGTAACCGCCGTAGGAATGTATCACATCAAAGGCCTGTTCATCTTTGTCATCATCGCCCAGGTATAAAAGTGTCGCATCATGCGCAGATATTTTATTAACCAGGAATTTTACACATTGGCCCTTATTAGCTTGATGTGGGCTGACCTCCAGAAATTTATTTCCAGCATTGACCTGGAAAACGCTCAAATCCATCCTTGTTTCGGCGACTATTTTAGCTTGAGAGAGAATCTCTTCAGCGATTCCCTCGTCTACAAAGCGAGCATGGATCGCTAATGCCCAGCCTTTGTCTTCGAGGAAAAATGAACTTTCATTTTCGATTAAACCTTGCCATACTGGTTTCAGTTCTTCTAAAGCTGGGCGGATTTTTTTAAAATTCAAAGGGTAATAAATCCGATTAGCATTGAGCTGGATCTCCAGTCCGTAAGAACCAGCCATGATCAAATTTGGGATAGGTATCAATTTCTGAAGCTGTGCTAAACTCCGTCCACTGACAATCGCTGTTGTGACATTTTCACAAGCCATAAGGGCATTGAGAAGTTTTAACACCTCTGCGTTGGGTTCCAGGATATCCGGATATTTTGCGAAATCCGCTAATGTGCCATCATAATCTAAAAAAAGAACCAGTCTGTCATTCTTCTCTAAAGTACGTTTGAACTTTTTGAAATCCAAAGCCATGTTCAGTTATCCACCAGCAAGGGTCGAATCTGGTTGTTGAATATTTTCTGCCAGACATAGTTTTGGCGTGTTTTCAACCTGAATAAATGAATTTCATTTTTTGAAGCCCAATCCAATATTTGTTGAGCTGTATCTTTCGCATCAAAGGAGGCTGAAATCATGTGGATATTTTTTCCTCCAATTTCCACTGAAGCCGGAATTCTGGTTGAAAACACAGGTTTCCCTAAAAAGCCTGCTTCCAGAACGGGCATGCCGAATCCTTCATGGTGGGATGGCATAAAAACCATATCACAAACCCGATATAGGTCAGCAACACTGTTCATATCAAGGTAATTGGGCTCTCCTGATTCTGGGTTCTCATCAAAAAGAAACTTGAAGTTTTTTTCCAACCTCAGGTCCTTTCGTAGTTTTTTTAGGTTTCGAAAAAAAGTCATATTATCTGGGTCATGTGGGTCAGGCGGTCCTGTCAAGATCACCATAGGGTGGCATTCTTTCGATTTCAGTTCTGCAGTGACATGCATGGCGAATTCAATGTTTTTCGCTTTTGTAATCCTTACAGGCATTAAAACGATTAAATCAGCCTCAAGCAACTCTAAATCAGAGACCAAACGTCCTGTCTCATTTGAGAGTCCCAACAATTCATCTGGATCAAATCCATTGTAAATTACCTCAATTTTTTCCTTCGGTATCTTAAAAATTCCTGACAGAATTTCCTGTCTTTGGCATGAGACCACTACATATTTGATCTCTGGATTGTAAATCTGCAGAAAATCCCAGGGGAAGCCCTCATGCAAAGTTTTCTTGTCATTTTGGCTGGCAAAGGAAAAATCATGGCACCAGGCAATACAGTTAGGAATCTTGCCCTCTTTCTGCAGTAATACCATCGCTTCTGTTGCAGCCAGGTTCAAATTCTTACTAAATATGTTATGGATGATCACATTCTCAACGTTGGCAAGTGATCTCTCTAGCTGATGTTTAATTTTTTCGCGCAATGCTTCATAGGACTTACTGACAACCCCTTCCGCAAGTTCCCTATTGACCTCCAGTACAGTTTTTTGTTGTGAATCAAGCTGCCGAATTTTTTTAAATTCAACCCCTTCAGTCAAAGCGGATGGCCTACCACGACCAGCAATGACTATAACCGGGTATCCATTTTTTTGGAATATTTTTGCGTGGGCAGAAATCACAGATTCAACGCCACCAATAGTTGGCGGGGCTGAATAATGCACAAAGGCAGTTTTTGTTGGATTATTCATGTCAAATTCAGGTTATTCACTGTTTCGATCTGAGAAGAAAACCATTTATTGATATCATATTGTTTAATGATCCATTTCAGGCTTTTGGCGCGGTTTTCTTTTTCCTCTGGATCCATCATTAATCCCTGGTGCAGCGCTTCTGCGGTAGCAAAAATATCACAAGGGGAGATAATTATGCTTCCAGGCGCAAGTTGAAGACTCGCGCCAGCCCGCTCAGATAAAATGAGTACGCCATTTCGAGTATTAATCATCGGCCCTTCTTTGGCGACCAGGTTCATACCATCAGCGATGGCATTAATCAGAAGCACATCATATAACTGCATTGCGGCCAGTGCTCGTTCGTAATCTTCTCCCACTAGAATCCGCACGGGCTCCC
>JBMCLF010000112.1:0-5843 GCA_048615215.1 Candidatus Brevefilum sp. | reverse complement strand
GGGTTTATGAAGTTCACCCCTGGCCCCGGCCTGGGCGGTCACTGCATCCCGATTGACCCCTTATATTTGTCATGGAAATTGCGGTCCCTGAATTACAATGCCCGCTTTATTGAGCTGGCTTCTGAAATCAATACCTATATGCCACGTTATGCTATCGGAAAGATCCAGGATGCGCTCAACATCCAAAAGAAGCCGGTCAACGGCAGCCAGGTCTTGATCCTGGGGGTGGCTTATAAGCCAGACATTGATGACCTGCGCGAGTCTCCGGCATTGGACGTGATCCATTTGCTGCAAGAAAAAGGCGCTGACGTTGCTTACCATGACCCCTTTATTCCGGTCCTGGATCATGACAATATTAATTTAGAGGCTGTGGCAGATTTGGATTCTGCGGTAAAGAATGCAGATTGTGTGGCGATCATCACGAATCATAGCATTTATGACTATCCTGCCATCCTTGAAGCAGCCCAAATGGTAGTCGACACCCGCAACGCCCTTGGTAAACTTGGCAAGGATAACCCAAAGGTCGTCAGGCTCTAATGGGAAATTATCTCGTGACCGGTGCCGCTGGTTTTATTGGCTCGCGCGTGGCTGAATTCCTCATGCGTGACGGCCATGCAGTTTTCGGCGTGGATAGCGTCAATGATGCCTATGACGTGCGATTGAAACACTACCGTCTGGAGAAATTACAGAAACGGGATCGATTTAACTTTCAAAAATGGGACCTTTCAGAAAAATCCATCATTGACCGATTGTCCGATTGGCTGCCAGGTAAGGTTGATGGTGTTATTCATCTGGCAGCCTGGGCTGGCACACGCCTCAGTTTGACCAATCCATGGATTTATGTTGACACGAACATGACAGGCACCCTGAACATGCTGGAGCTTTGCCGGCAGCGGGGCCTGCCAAAACTCGTAATGGCTTCAACATCCAGCGTTTATGGGGAAGATTCTAAACCGCCTTACAAGGAAAGTGATGACACTGATCATCCCCTGCAGCCTTATGCGGCCACAAAAAAAGGCGCTGAAGCTATGGCTCATGCCTACCATCACCTGTATGACCTCGACATCACGGTTCTGCGCTATTTCACTGTTTACGGTCCGGCAGGCCGGCCGCAGATGGTTATGTTCCGGTTTTGCAAGTGGATTGCAGAGGGACAGCCGGTTGTGGTGAACGGCGATGGTGAGCAAACCCGGGGATTTACTTACCTGGATGATATCGCTCGGGGCACAATCCTGGCCCTCAAACCGCTAGGTTACGAGGTGATCAACCTGGGCGGTCATGAAGTGATTACCATCAATAAGATGATTGGGATCCTTGAGGAAAAGATCGGCAAAAAGGCTATGGTCACACATCATGCCTTTCATCCTGCAGACGTACGATCCAACCATGCCGATGTCAGCAAGGCCAGAAATATTCTGAACTGGCAGCCACAGGTGGGGTTGGATGAGGGCATTGGAAGCCTGGTGGCCTGGTACATGCAGGAACGTGAGTGGGCGAGCCAGATCGATACCCCATGAAACGTTTTTTCTCCGGACTGCGCACCTGGGGGAAGGACGTTGTTCTCAAAAAAGTTGTTGGCAATTCGGCCTATTTATTTGGCTCCCAGGCTGTGGGTGCGGTGCTCAGTATTCTCACCGCCAACCTGCTGGGAGTGACTGGCTTTGGGGTTTTGGGGGTGGTGATTGGATTTGTCACCAACATCAACCGATTGCTTTCTTTTCGTATGGCGGATTTTGTTGTGCGCTACATGGGCGGTTTTTTGGCGAAGGAACAGCGCAATGAAGCTTCCGCTGTGTTGAAGATTGCTGCTCTCACAGAGTTGGCCACATCATTGCTGGCGTACCTGGTTCTGGTGCTGCTCTCTGATTGGGGCGCGGCCAATTTTGCCAAGGATCCTGCAACCCGCCCACTATTCATCATCTATGGCATTGCCATTCTGGCCAACGTTATGTCAGAGACTGCAATGGGGGCTCTGAATGTGACCGGCCATTTTCGCTCGCAGGCCTTGCTGAACCTCTTTCAGAGTCTGTTGACGGCGGGATTATTTGTTTTTGTTTTCCTGAACCAGGGGGGGGTGTTCAGTGTGATGCTGGTTTACCTGGCCGGTAAAGTTGCTTTGGGAATTGGACCGGTGCTGCTGGCGCTGTTTTGGCTCCCAAAAAGCCTCGGGAAGGGTTGGTGGCGCACACCCATTAAGGGCAATTTACCGGACCGGAAGCCAATGATCAAATTTGCCCTGAACTCAAATTTTAGCGGCACGGTGACGATCTTTGCCAGGGACAGCGAGGTCTTATGGGTCAGCTATTTCTTCGATACCACTGTGGCAGGTTATTTCAAAGTTGCGCTGGCGGTGATCAACCTGATGGTGATGCCCATTACGCCCTTTATCAGCACAACTTTTCCTGAGATCACCAAACATGTCGCCAAACGGGAATGGGGTCGGCTCAAGCGTCTCCTCGCCCGGGTCACAACCATCTCTGGCGCATGGACCCTGTTGGTGACGGCGGGGCTGCTCCTCCTGGGTCGGCAAGTGCTGTTTTCGCCCTGGAGCCTTTTTGGACGAACGATTTACATCTATAAGGCGGGATACAGCCCGGCCTACTACGTACTGCTGGTCCTGCTGGTGGGGTTTGGTATCGCCAATATCTTTTTCTGGAATCGTTCATTATTGCTCGCATTTGGCAAGGCAGAACTGCCCCTGCGGGTGAGTTTTTTCGCCATGCTCGGTAAGGTGGGGCTGGCTTTCCTGATCGTCCCCGTCCTGGGCTACCTGGCGGAAGCGGCGCTTTTCAGTGCGTATTTTCTTATCTCTGTTGGGGTACTGGTATTGTATGGCCTGGGGGAAATTCGCAAACGCCAGAACATTGAATCTGAACATTCAGCTTTAGGTTGATTCCATATATTCAATAACTAATCAGATGGGGGAGTGTTTTATCCCTGCACAATTCTTGAAACGGGCCTCTTACTTTTTGAGGCTGTATTTTTTATCATCACGAGAAATGATCTGCAAAATTTTTCCTCGCTGCCGGAGTGCACCCCTTGGGTTGATTTCTTCTAAAATAGGTTTATCTGCCATTAAGAATTAGTTTTTAAGTGATATCAGCACTTATTTTTTTCTGGATCCTTTATTCTCTAAATAATTCTGATTTTTCTACAATTTTGAACATCACAATGATCAGGGGCATTGAGTCTTTGAATGAATTAATGGAGTTGATGATAAAATCAAATTCATAAAGTTTCCCACTAAACAAAGGAGCACCGATGGTGGATCAGGCAACGCCTTCTCCCATGGAACAAATCGCACAGATGCTGCAGCCCTGGCAGGCCTCGCTTCACGATCCTGCCGGCACGCAGGAGGTCGTTTTGCAGCGTCTGCTGAAAATTTATCAGCAGACGGATTATGGACAGAAATACGGCGCTGATGCTGTTGGCTCAATTGAAGATTACCGCGCAAAATTTCCGGTGGCGACTTACGAGGATTTTCAGCCGGTCATCCAGCGGGTGATGGCGGGGGAGAACGAACTCCTGCTGAACGAACCGCCTTTGGGCTGGGCAATCACCCGGGGAACGACAAAGGACGAAAGCAAGTTCATACCCATGACGGCGACAGATATTGAGATGCGCGTGTCCGCAGGACGGGCGGTGATGATGTACGCTGCACAGACTCGCTCGCCCCAGGTATTTGCCGGGGTAAACCTCAATTTGAATTTTCCATCGGTTGTGGGAACGATAAAAGTTGGCGAGCAAGAGGTGGAATATGGCTACAGCTCTGGGATTTACACACGGTATGTCTCGCACAAAACACCGGTGCGCTCGATACCCGCGCAGGAAGCGATTGATGCCCTGGGCGGGTCAAAAGCCTGGTCCGCCTGGGAAAAACGCTTTGATCTGGCTTATGAGCAGTGTCGGAATGAAAATGTGACCCTGGTAGGAGGCGTGGCGCCGACCGCCATTGAATTTGGGCGTTACGTCTTTAAAAAATATCGAAAATATCCAAAGGATCTCTGGCAGGTGCAGGTGATGACCCTGGGAAGCACACCCGGTATCAATACTTATCGCAGCGGGACGTTACAGTCCCTTTATGGAAAACAGGCCGCCATTCGTGAGATCTACGGTGCGACAGAGGGCATGTTTGGCCAACAGATGGACGAAAAACGCGCCTGGGTCCCGAATTATGATTTATTTTTCTACGAGGTGATAACACGAAAAGGCGTTAAGATGCTCCACGAGATGCAGCCAGGGGAAACCGGCAGCCTGATGGTCTCAACGCCTGTACTGGCCAGATATCAAATTGGCGATCTGATCCGCGCATATCATCCACCTTATTTCCGCTGCATCGGTCGTGAACAGTGGTCTACCCCGGTGCTGCATGCCTGGCGGATGTTGAAAAACCTCGATTTTGGCGGCCTCTAGGATAATTACCTGGGACGGATCAGCGCGCTGGCCAGCGCCGCAAGACCCATAGCGATTAGGATGAAGGGCCACACAAGTGAATAGCCGATCAATCCACCCAGACCAATTCCCAAAAGGACAGCAGCCAGGAAGAAATTTCCACCTGTGGAGGAACGGTAGGCAGGCACAAATGTGCGGATCAGGCCTTCAATGAAAATGAGCACGCCGGCCCCGAGAAAGATCAATGACCAGGTGCCTACCTCGCGAATGGTTACTTCGCCGATTTGAATGGGGTCGGCAACGAATGCGTCCAGCATCCCGAGATTTTCGCCTAAAAAGACCAGGCCAGCCCAGATGAGAATTAAGGCCCATACCAGAGAGCTTAAGGGATCCCGGTTGTCTTTCTCATAGCGCTTTTCTTCTTCTTTCTCATGTACCTTCTCTTCGGTTTTTTCGTCGTAATGGTATTCCCGTGGTTTCTGTTCTTCCTGACGTTCCTTTTCTCTATTTTCTTGATCGCTCATGGTTCATCCTTTTCTTAGTTCGAGAACGATTCGTTACTTCACTTATGATTTTATATCATTAAAAAGAACTGAAATTTTGTTGTGAGCTAGATCATAAATTGTTTTTTCAAACCAAAGATCTTTGCGACTTCTCAGGGTTGCCATTCACCAATTTCCATCCAGCAAAAGTCGAGATGTTCTGCCATGACGGGATCGAGTTTGCGTTTAACGCGGGCGCGTGCGGCTTGCATTAATGCCAAGCCCCCAATCTCATTAAGTCGGGCGCCGATTTCCCGGGCACGTTTGTGATGGTAATTGACGTTGTATTTTCCTCCTCTGTGGAGTGAGAGGTAATCTTCCATTTCGCCTATTCTTACCAGTTCCTCAAGCAGTCGTTTAACCTCACGTTTTTGCTCAGGGGGTAGCTTGCGAATGGCTGGGTGACCAAAAAGTGCATGCCAGATGCTCATACGTCGTGTTCCTTTTTCCAATGGCTTTCTATTATTATAGACGATACTTATGAAAACCGGCTTGATTAATTCTATAAGCGAGTGGATACTAATCTCCTGCAACCCATTTCCAATATAATTAAAACAACGAAAATCATGAAAGGATAAGAAATGGCTAAAAAATTACAAACGGCCTTGATCACCGGCCCAACCAGCGGTATTGGAAAAGCCTTTGCCCAGGAGCTCGCCCGGAAAGGGTATCACCTTCTGCTTGTCTCCCGCAGCAAGGAAATAATGGCTGAAATGTGCCAGGATCTGGGAGAAAAGCACGGGATCAACGCCCGTTATTTAGTTGCCGACCTCTCCCAACCCTCACATGCGGAGCAGGTCTTTGAAGAGTCGCAAGCTCTGGGTATTGAGATAGACCTCCTGGTAAATAATGCTGGCACTCATAAATATGGGCCGTTCGTAAAGGCTGATTGGGATAATTTAGCGTCGC
>JBMCLF010000111.1:0-5889 GCA_048615215.1 Candidatus Brevefilum sp. | reverse complement strand
TAAAGTGGTGCGAAAATTTCCAGGGAATAACGTAGATGTTTTCCGGAAATACGCATGGCATGAAGCTTTTCCATGTTGTCGGGTGCATTGAGATATTTTTCGTAACTGATAAAATCTTCCAGGTCTGCGTTGATGGCTGAAAATGCACGCTTATAAAGAGAAGGGGTAAACAGGTAAACTTCTTCCGCATTTGATGCAGTCTCTTCGAACCTTTTCTGCATTTTATGGAGAATGCGCTTCCCCTGAAACTCTCTTAGTGTCTGTGTGACTTTTTTCTGGGCTTTCATTCGGCGCTGTTGGAGGCGCAATAACAACCGACGATAGCCCGGCTTATGATTCTGATCCAATTTCGTCTCATACAGGGCGTTTAGCGTCTCGATCTGGATATCTAGATCCCGAGCCTTTCCCAGGGCGTGGGCAAGGCGGCGGATTTCGTCCTCAAAATCGCTTGTCTTCTTTTCGGGCAAGCAATCGCGGAAATGTTTGATGCCGGACCGCAACCGTCGGGACGTGACACGCAAGCGATGGATTGGTTCAATGTCGGTCAGGTTATGGGCGGCATCAAGGTCTTTTTCAAGGTTTTGAAATTGCCGTAAGAGGAAAGCAGCGCCAAAAACGCAAACTGCATATTGTTCCTTTTTTCCCATGGTTTTTACCTCCGGGATTGTTCAGGATGGATCTGAAAGATTTCAGGGCTAAAAGTCCTCCTCAAGGATGGGTTGTTGATCCTCAAGAAGATTCTGGATGTGATTCTGTAAATCAGAGAAAACATCCATCACAGGGCGTCCGGCATCCACGATGACGAATCCATATTCGTCGGCGAACTGGTCGAAAAGCATGATCAATTGTGATTGGTAATCAATAAAGCTGTCATAAAGGTTCTTGGAGGGATGAATATCCATCCCAGATTCCCAATAGTTGAGGCCGCGCCCATGGATCAGACGTGAAACGAGGTCGCTTACATCGGCCTTCAAATACAGGACCAGGTCAGGTTTCAGGGCAAAGCCGTATACCTTGCGAGCCCAATCCGGATCTGCACCACGTACGATGTCCCGGGCCATGATGGAATAAGAATAGCGGTCTGAGAGCACGATGAATCCTGCCTGCAGGGCCGGGATGATCTGATTTTCAAGCCGATCGGCGAAATCTGCGGCATAGAAAAGGCTCATTGTGATCCGGCTGAGGGTGTGCCCCTTGCGGGCTTCCTCGATCCCTTTTTGGGTCATATCAGAGCGCTTCAGACCGGTATCAGAAACAGCAAAACCCTCATCTTCCAGCCAGCGGCGGAGCAATTGGGTTTGGGTTGAGCGTCCCACGCCATCGGAACCTTCCAGGACAATCAGCTTCCCGGGCAGGTCCTCAATTTCCCGGTATGGAAAACCAGCACCGTAAAAACCTGGGGCGGACATCAAACATTCCCTTTCCCGACATTGATCTCTGACTGCATTGAAAAGTAGGGACTGCCCTCCGGAATCGGTAGGCCGTCCCAATCTTCGAGCTCATGTTTTACAATTTCACGTACCAGGCGTTGTTGGGCTTGAACGGTCAGATTGCCGTCAATGACCGTCAGGTTGAATTCATTGACCATATTGTCATATTCGTCCAAAATTCGCTGCTGAAAAAGCCTGAAACTCTCAATCCGGCTTTCGGACAGATTCAGGTCCATACCGGCCTCATAATATTTCAATTTTGCGCGGGCACTGCTGATGCGCTGGACGGCGACATCGAGGGGAACACGGAAATAAAGGGCGATGTCGGGCTGCAAGCAGAAGTCATATAAATTTCGCACCCATTCACGATCCACACCCCGCGCAACATCTCGACCAAAGGCGGTGAAGGCGTAGCGGTCAGCGAGGACGATGACACCGGCTTTAAGCATGGGATAAATGCGGTTTTCCCAGCGGTCTGCAAAGTCGGTGCATTGCAGGAGGCTGAAGGTGGTAGGGGTGAACAGCTTACGTTTCTTTGCTCTTTTGGTTGTGCTCTTGACCAAAGCAGAGGAGTTCCATTCGCTGAAGTAGACCGAATGTCTCTGGGATTGCAGCCATTTGTAAAGAAGGTCGATTTGGGTGGACTTGCCGCTCCCGTCAATGCCCTCGACGATGATGAGCTTGCCCGGAGTTGTGTTTTTTCTTAACATCGGGACCTTTCAGATGAGAACAGGTTGACCTGGATGAAAGAAATTATACTTGATTTGTCAAAATATTTTTAATTGTTAAATTAAAAACCGGCGTTTTTCAGCCGGCGATTTTTTTGTTTTTGATAGATGTTGAAACTAAACGTCATCGTCGTCATCGTCAAAGCGCCATTCGTCATCTGAAGCATCGATTTCAAGCAGCTCACCTGTTGCAATGAAGATCGTCCGCTCACAGATGTTTGTCACCCGGTCGGCCATCCGTTCAATATTGTGCACCACCCACATGATGTAATTGGATTGATCGATGATGTCCGGATTGGCAATCATCCCGGCGATATTCTTGCGATAAATTTGATTGTAAAGTTCATCTACCAGGTCATCTTCCTTTGGAATTCGGTAGGCCATATTGACGTCTTCATTGATGAAGGCGCTCAATGCCCGGTGGAGCATACCTACCGCAAGGTCGCCCATTCGGCTGATCTCACGGATGGGGATGGGTGTATCATCCTCACCGATCAGCAAATTTATCTTGGCGATGCCCTTGGCATAATCCCCCATGCGCTCGAGTTCGGTGATTACTTCAAGGATCGCCGCCAAAAAGCGCAGATCATGGGCAATGGGCTGCTGGGTGGCAAAGAGGATCAGAACGCGATTCTCGATGGCATAACGTTTTTCGTTGATTTGATCGTCATCGTTGTAGACCTGGCGAGAGCCTTCCAGATCCCGATGTTTGAAGGTGTCGATCGCGTTCAGCATGGCCTGTTCTACCATGCTGCCCAGCAACAGCACTTCGTCCTGAAGGTGATGAATTTCGCGATCTAATGTTTGACGTGGCATGGCCGTCTCCCGGCTTTTATGGATTCTATTCTGTTATTTTATGATAATTTATCCAAATCGACTAGTCACATAATCTTCTGTCTGCTGATTTTACGGATTGGTGATTACTTGATTCAGTGCAAGAAATTTATCAGCAGTCATCTTTACCTGAAGGCGCTCAAAAAGTTATACCCGGTAATTTCATCAGAGATGGTGCTGGATTGGATGAGGCCCTCTTTGATTGTTTTCGCGCTTTTGAGTATAAAAGTCAGCGACTGCGGTCTAGAAACGTTCATCGTTCCTGCCTGTTTTTTTCCATGATCAAAATGGAGAGGGTCTCATTTGGATTTTGCACCTCCAGCATAATGATAACATTCATAGATAAACAGGACATGCCCTTTTGGTTAAAATTCGATAACGAATCGTAAAGACTCCCTTAACATCAAGCTGTTGGCAATGAAAAATATATTGTACTGCCCACACCCTCTTCACTTTCCGCCCAGATATAACCACCGTGGGACTCGATCATATGCCGAGCAATAGAAAGACCTAATCCGGTTCCTCCACCGGACCGGGCGCGATCCGCTTTATAAAACCGCTCGAAGATACGGCTGAGGTCTTTCTTGGCAATACCCACACCGGTGTCGCGAACGTAGAACACGATTTGATCGCCATCTTGATAAGCGGAGACCGTGATCTTTCCCCCCGGTGGTGTGAACTTGATGGCGTTATGAATCAGGTTTATCAAAACTTGGGAGACGCGATCTGGGTCAGCAAACACCTGGGGGAGTTCGGGCTGGCAGTCCAGGGTTATTTCTAATCCCGCACGTTCTGCTTGAAGGACCATGCGCTCGTAAGCTGGCCGTAACAGCTCGCAGGGCTGCAGGCGTTGGAACGAAAGGGGTACTTTTCCAGATTCGATCCGTGAAAGTTCTAATAATTCATTGACAAGTTGGGTCAGGTTATCAATTTCAGTTTCCATGCGCAGGATGAATCTTCTGGCAGCCGGTGGATCTTCCAGGGCGCCTTCCTGCAATGTTTCCGCCAGTGCTTTCAAGCTGGCGAGAGGGGTGCGTAATTCATGGGACACATTGCTGATGAAATCCCGGCGGACGGTTTCCAGACGCCGTAAGTGGGTCAGGTCCTGAATCAGCAATAGAGTGTTCCCTGGCAGCGATATTTTTAGTGGGATAGCAACCACTTGAAGGAAAAGATGCTTTGGGCCGATCTCGATCATGGTACTCTGACGCTCGCCCTGTTGTGCCATGCGCCAGAGTTCCACCAGCTGGTGATAACGCAAGACCTCAACCACGGATCGGTCGAGGGCGTTTTTCATAGACACCTGGAACAGCCTTTCGGCGGCAGGATTCAATAACTGCACTCCGCCGGTGTCGTCAACGATCAGCACGCCATCGGTCATTTGATTGAGCACGGCAGAAAGCTTGGCGCGTTCGCTGTTGAGCGCATCAATCTTGCTGCCCAATTGTTCCGCCATAAGTGCCAGAGATTGTGATAGGTCCCGCAGGGCTAGGGGTGCATCAGGAAATTCAACGTTGGTGAAATTCCCCATGCTCATTTGATCTGCGGCAAGGGTGAGCTTTTCGAGGGGTTTACGCGTTTGGTCGCTGGCAACCGAGAGGAGTAGAAATAAGACAACGGCACTGATCAATAAAACCAGTGGGAAGAGCCAGAAAATGGGAGTCAGGCTTGTGCGATAATAATTTTTTGGGGCCTCAAGCTGAACGACCCCTAAAGCCTTGCCTGTGCGATCCTGGACGCGTGTTGCTGCTGCAATGCTTTTTTCCGTCAATATGGTGTCCTGCCCTTGGGCAATAGCCTGACGGACAGCTGGCAGATCAAGCGAGACCTCGGTTTGTTGATCTGAACTCAGGGAAGACCCGAGGATCTGACCCTGGGCATCAATGATCCTGACTGTTAGGTCCAGGGTTGCCGAAGAGGAATTGGCCAAATTTTCCATCCTCAAAGCTTCACCCTGTGCGCCAAATAAAGGGCGTGCTTCATCGGCGATCAGTTCAGCAGTATTAAGAAGCTGCTTTTTCCAGCGCAGATCTTCTTCCTGCCGGATATGATTGACTGTAACAATGGTGAAAATGGTCAATCCCGCAGTCAGCAGGATCATAACCGGCAGAAGGACCTGCCGTCGGATTAGCCTTTGCATCAACTACCCTTCGAAGCGATACCCGGCGCCGCGAACAGTGATGATCCGCCGGGGATTGGCAGGATCCTGCTCAATTTTCTCCCGAAGCCAGCGGACATGGACGTCCACTGTTCGGCTGTCACCGATGAAATCCCAGCCCCAGACCCGCTCAAGGATGAACTCCCTCGAAAGGACCTGGCCCTGGTGCAGGGCGAAGAAGGTCAGCAATTCATACTCCTTTGGTTTGAAAGCGACTACTTCGCCATCCACGGTTATCTCTCGCCGGGTCGTATCAATGATCAGGTTGCCAAATTCGAGGATTTCTCCTTTGGGTTTGGTCTCCCCATCACCTCCCTGGTTCACCTCTTCACGTATCAAGCGGACGCGGCGCAGCATGGCTTTGACCCGTGCGATCAGTTCACGCATGCTGAAGGGTTTGGCCATGTAGTCATCCGCACCCACTTCCAAACCCACCACACGATCAATTTCATCGTCCCGGGCAGTGAGCATCAAGACGGGGGTGGACATCTCGCGCCGTAGAATGCGGCAGATCTCAAACCCATCCAATCCTGGCAGCATGACATCCAGGATGACCAGGTCCGGGTGCATCTCACGGGCGAGATCCAGGGCTTGTGTGCCATCGCCTGTGGTTTGCACCTCGTAACCTTGTTTTTTCAGGTTGTATGCCAGGGTTTCCTGCAAGGAAACTTCATCGTCAACAACCAGAATTTTTTCAGCCATTATTCCTCCTCATTGAAATTAGGAGCTCGGTAAACTT
>JBMCLF010000110.1:0-5935 GCA_048615215.1 Candidatus Brevefilum sp. | reverse complement strand
GGGACGATGTCGAGCCTCCCCGCGCTCATGTTTGGCTTTAAGGGGATTAGTTATTAGTCGATTAGGAATTAGGAAAAGAATAATCTCGTCATCGTGAGAGTCGTAGGGTGCGCAGTTGTTTTCTGCGCACCATTTAATAACTGATCAAAAGCCTAACAACACTTAGCCCAACCTCCCCGCGCTCATATTTGCTTTAAGGGGATTAGTTATTAGGCGATCAGGAATTAGTCGGGATCAGCCTTTGTAGCTCACGTATGGCAGCGAAGCTGCCTACGTGAGTTTTGTATCTTACACAAGAAAATTGATCAATCCATTTTCTTAAGAACCAAAGAAACATGATAACCTGACGCCACTCCCTAAGCATTTACATCAATGCGAAACCCTGAATTAAGTTCACCATCTGCCACTGCTCACTCCACCACCGACATCATCTCTATTTGAAAAAATCAGATTGCCTTATTTTCATTAATGTCATAAAATGAAAATAATAAATTTCCTTATTTTCATTTCCGACCAGGATCCAACAATGAGAAATTCAGATTTTTCAAAAAACGCTTCTGGGGATTTGGTAAAAACATTACAGGGCTATTGGGCCTTCATCCCCGCCCCACTGCCTCCGAATGAGACCTGGTCGCACAAAATACTGTCAGCACTCTCCAAAGCTGACCGCAGTCTGGCACGGCTTGCCGAAGTAGGCAACAGCTTTCCAGTTCCGCATATGGTTGTAAAATCTTTTATCCGTAAGGAAGCTGTCTTATCCTCACAGATTGAAGGGACACAGACCACATTTAGAGAGCTGCTTTCGTTTGAGGCCGGGCAAATGAGCCTGTTTCGGAATATTGAAGATGCCCGTGAAGTACATAATTACGTCCGGGCTATGGATTATGGCCTGAAACGTCTTGAAACAATTCCCTTGAGCATTCGCCTAATTCGAGAGATTCATGGGCTGTTGATGCAAGGAGTAAGAGGCGAGCATATGACTCCTGGAGAATTACGCCGTAAGCAAAACTTTATTGGCAGACCAGGAGCCACACTTGAACAGGCTCGTTACGTCCCACCGCCGGTCAACGCAATGCACGATTGCCTTTCTGACCTGGAGAGCTACATTCATCAGGATTCTGAACTACCACCCCTCCTGCGGATCGGATTGATTCACTATCAGTTCGAAGCCATCCATCCATTTCTGGATGGTAACGGGCGCATCGGCCGACTGCTGGTCACTTTCCTGCTGGTTGCCTGGGGGCTGCTCTCTCAGCCTTTGTTGTCTCTGAGCAGATTCATCGAAGCCAATCGGCAGGAATATTACGACCGCCTATTAGCCGTCAGCCAGAAAGGGGAATGGGAGGCTTGGCTGTTGTTCTTCCTGGAGGGGGTACATACTCAGGCTGTTGATGTTCGCCAACGCATTTCCCGGTTACAGGTACTGCGGCTCAAATACCATGAGCTGTTCGCCGATGATCGCAGCCGTGAGAACCTGGAACGCATGGTGGACTATCTGATCGGTTCCCCAATTACCTCTATCTCCCAAGCACAGAGAAGTCTTGATCTCGGCAGCTTCACAACCATCCAACGCTATATTGAGAAGTTGGCCGCGTTAGGAATCGTCCGCGAGGTAACTGGTAACAGACGCAATCGTATTTATCAGGCCGAACAAATTCTTAATATCATGGGAGAACAGAATTAGAAGTTAAAGGAGAATGTGCATGTTCTTCTCACCAGTTCACACACGTACTTTTAACCCTGTGGTAAAAGCAGACCCAAGGCTTTACAATTATTGGTTTTCTGAAGAAGGCATTACGAAAATATAATTTTCCATTCTAAGCTGTTAGGACATTGGTTACCATTACGCCAAAACATACACATGATGATCTACCGTCGTGGTTTATCTCTCATCAGTGATGCCACCAGCAAAAGGTAAGAAAAATTCCTGTCATCGCAAGGCAGTCTCGCAGTGACCCCACTCCGCTTGCGCTTCGGGGGTTCCACTCTGCTTCACGACGAAACGAGCTCAGATTATTGCAAACCCATGTGATATGTATGCCGGGGTGTAATGCGCACACCTAAATGGTACAATCAATATCAAAGCATGCACAATAAGGATGCCCGATCCACCATGACAAATCAGAAAACCGTTCTTGTCCTGTACGGCGACCCCAGCCGAAAAGTCCTGTTACAACAATACAACACGTCCGATCTTCCTTTTCAGATCAACCCTCATCATGTGGACCCGGCCCTATCCATTGGTGATCAGCTGGCTGGCATCCGCGAAAGAATCAATGATTCGTCTCTGCCGGTTGAGGGCACCACGGTGACGAGCGAATTCACCAGCGTGCTGGCGGCCATCATCAACGCCGAAGCGGGTTTCAATGGGCCATCCCTTCGTTCGGTATATCATGCTCAGAATAAGGCCCTGTTTGCCCAACATGCTGCTTTCTGCAACCCTCATTTCCCGCCCACAAAAATTTTGGCTTCAGGTGAAGATGTCCCACAAGGTCAAAAATGGTACCCGGGCTTTATGAAACCTGCGGCTGGGTCACTCTCCAATGCAGCCTACCAGGTGGACAATCCCACAGATGCATTAGAAAAGTACACCCGCGCTGCCAGCCTTTCACGCACTGATGTTCTTTGGCGCGAAGCGATCTTCCAGCCGGTGGTACAGGCTGGCGATCCGGCGCTCTCGTCCTTCATGCTGCAGCCCTTTCAAGATTTTCCGCAGTACACGGTGGACGGGTACGTGTTCGATGGGCAGGTTCATTGGGTGGGTATCACAGAATCTGTCTTTGACCAGGCCGGGCATAGTTTTGAGCGCTTCGACTTTCCGGCGAACCTGGCTAAAAATACCACCGATGAATTACACCAGGTAATTGAACGCGTCATAAACAGGATCAACTACGATATGGGCTTTTTTAATGTAGAGTTCTTCGTCAATGATGAGGGCCATATCATCCTGATCGAATTCAACACCAGACTGGCTTTCCAGTTTATCCCCCTTTATGCCGCCAGGTACCGGAACAACATCTTTATCGAATCCTGCCGTCTGACCCTGGGCGAAGCACCACAATTGGAGCCAATCACCGCAGAACAAATGGCCTCCAGCTGTGTACTGCGGTTGTACCATGATGCAAAAGTGTTCAAAACGCCAACCCGAACTGAATGCCAATCGGTCATTGAGGAGGGTTTGGCCGACTCGGTGCGGGTGATCCCGCAAGCAGGAAAGCGCCTGTCGGACTATAAGCAAGACCAATACTCCTTCCGGTATGCCATTATCAATATCCGGGGGAAAGACAGGGTGGAGATCGACAAAAAATTAGCCGAAGTAAAAAACAGGCTGACATTCGTCTTTAGCTAGCGCTTGACACACGCCAGGATCCCTCCTGACCCAATGGCAATTAATATCCAGACGCCAGCGTCAAGGCATCCAATGCTCAACTTTAACTCAGAACCCCCCTGATAAATCATTCGATCAGGGGAGTTTTCTTATCTTGTGCTTAAACCTCACAGCGAAAATATAACTTCCGGTTCTCTTTAGGGTTTTACGTCAGATCAACTACTTCGGCCGAAGCAGCGTTCTTCTGCACAACCTCAATGCTGTGCTTGGCGCTTTGCTTGGTGGTGTAGGTCTCACTCCGGCAGATCGGTTCTCCATTAGCCGCGACATAGACCCAATAGAACTCGCCATTAGACGCTTTCTTAATCTCAAACTTGGTCATAAGTTATCCTTTCTGTTAACCATATTGATATTACAAAGGTTTTCCTTATTTAATTTTACCGATACAATCTCTCAACTTCAAATTTTAAAGCATTAAAACTTCGTTGAATAATTCATTAATTTGCTATTGACATACTTAATAAATTAATATATATTATAAACATACTTTATTCAGTGAATTAAGTAAGTAAATCAAAATTATGAACATTGAACCGATTTCACGAGACCTCATGCGCCAGATGAACCGATCTTTGGTGCTGAATACCATCCGTTTAGACAAATTAATTTCCCGTGCACAAATCTCTCGAAAGACAGGGCTGAGTGCAGCAACCATCTCCGGCCTGGTTTCTGCTCTGCTTGATGAAGGCCTGATCTTAGAGCAGGAGGAAGGCAATTCATCGGGTGGGCGCCGGCCGGTTTTGCTTTCGCTCAATCCATCCGGTGGATTTGTAATGGGAATCAAGCTGATGGAAGAACACCTCATCGCGGTAATGACAAACCTCGAAGCAAATGTAGTGGATTCAAAAAATGTGCCCTTCCAGGGCAATACCCCCGAAGAAGTGATTCGGGCGATTTCAGAGGGGGTGGAACTCCTCCTCGCCAAACATGACATCCCAAGAAGTAAGCTGTTTGGTGTTGGCATCGGCCTGGCGGGCATTGTGGATCAGGAAACCGGCATCTTGAGGCTCTCCCCGATCTTCGGCTGGCAGGGCCTCCCCTTTGGAAGGATGGTTCAGGAGAACCTGCAGGTACCGGTGTATATCGATAACGACGTGAACACCGTCACCCTGACCGAAAAGTGGTTCGGTGTGGCACAGAATATTGACCATTTTCTAACCGTAACAGTTGGTCGGGGCATTGGCCTGGGGATTGTCTCCAACGGGCGGCTCTGCCGGGGACAGGGCGGTGCAGGTGAATTCGGCCATGTGGTCGTAGACCCTGATGGCGAGCGCTGTTCGTGCGGAAAGCGAGGATGTTTGGAAACATTTGTTGCTGACCCCGCTCTGTTGAAGCAGGCTAAAGCGGAAGCAAGCCTGAAAGATAAAGTCAATTCGATTGATGACCTGAGAGTCCTTGCGGAGGAAGGAAATCCACAAGTCAGAGCCATCTACGCCAGGGCCGGTGAAATACTTGGGCGTTGGATGGCCAATTTAATTAATATCTTTGACCCGCAGATGGTCATTCTCACAGGTGAGGGTGTGAAAGCCAGAGATTTATTCGTTGAAAATATGCTGGAAGCCGTTCAAGCTCATAAGATGCCCGGGATCGGATTGGACACGGAAATCCATATTGACGAATTGGAAGACCTTGTCTGGGCGAGGGGCGCGGCGGGCTTGGTACTCAGAGCGGTGTTTGAGTCGCCGATCTATAAACAAGCGCATGAACCACAGGCAAAAATTCTTGTGCGAGTTCAGTCCTGAAAGGAGGCCCATTGGCGTAAACCTGCTTTTTCTTGACCTGATCAAATCAAAATTTAAATCCATAAAGGAGACGAAAAGCAAATGAAAAAGAAGCGGTTTTTAATATTCTTGAGCGTACTGATGATCCTGACAATAGTGCTAAGCGCCTGTACTGCCCCCGCGGGTGACACAACCGCTGATGCCGAAGTGGCATCAACGGGCGAGGAAACCACCGATGAAGAAGTGACCATCAAAGTGATGAGTTTCTTCGCCTATGACAACCCTGAAGTTGAAGAGGGTGTCGTAGAAGCTTTTGAACTGGCTCATCCCAATATCAACGTGGAGCTGGAAATGGTGCCATTTTCAGATATATTCACGAAATATAAGACTCTTGTGGCAGGCGGAGAGGCCCCAGATATCATTTCACTGAATTTCGATAACACACCTCAAATGGCTGCGTTAGGCGCACTGGAGCCTCTGGATGATTATATCGCATCGGACGGATACGATATGAGCATCTTTTATGATAACACAGTTGAAATGTATCAGATAGATGGTGTTCAATATGGAATGCCAGGCACTTTTTCTGATGTCGTACTCTTCTATAATAAAACCTTGTTTGATTCCGCTGGCATTGAATATCCCGCTGACGATTGGAGCTGGGATGATCTCCTTACCGCCGGTGAAGCGCTCACAGAGGACAGCAATGGCGACGGCATTGTGGACACCTTTGGTTATGCACTTGCCTGGTGGCCCATGTACCTGTTCCTGAACGACGCGCAGGTACTCACGGATGACGGCAGTGCCTGTGCCTTGGAATCGCCTG
>JBMCLF010000109.1:0-5991 GCA_048615215.1 Candidatus Brevefilum sp. | reverse complement strand
GCTCCGCCAATGTTAATCCCGGTACGAGACCTTCCTCCAATCGTGATGCCGGAAGATAAGTAGCACCACGGGTTAAGTATTCCAGATAATTTTTCCGGGTCATGTCCTCCCCGTTGACAACAATGCGGCCTGAAATCGGACTTAATAAACCCACACAAGCCCTTAGGAGCATGTTTTGACCGCTCCCTTCCATGCCAGCCAGGCCCACGACCTCGCCCGCATGCAGTTTAAAGTTCACCGGGCCAATGGTTAATGGATATTTTTCAATCTCCAAATCTGCAATATCAAGGACTACTCTTTGCTGGGCGAACGATTTTGGTTCAGGCAGGGTGATTTGTTTCCCAAACATCATCTCAACCAATTGATCAGTACGGTAAGGTGGTTTTGCTTCACCCACCAATAACCCGTTCCGCAATATGGCGATATTGTGACATAAGTTCTCAACATCTTCCAGCTTATGCGAGACAAAAACAACCGTTTTACCACCCTCAGCCAGAGTTCTCAATGCCTCAAATAATTTTTCTTTCTGTTGGGCGCTGATTCCTGTTGTTGGCTCATCCAGTATCAACACCCTTGCACCCAACCACAATAATCGCAAGATTTCCAATTGCTGACGCTCACCAACCGTCAGGGTGTCAATATAGCCTTTAGGGTCCAGCGAAAAACCATACAGGCTTTGTAATCTCTCAAATTCTCTGAAGTTTTCTCGGTAAGATAAAATAAAGTTAGCTTCTTTACCTAAAATAAAATTTTCGATCACCTGCATGGGGGGGAAATCTAACGGGTCCTGATGAAGCATCCCAATACCAAATTTAATGGCATCGGCAGGGGTTGTAATTTCGACCACTTCACCATCCAGGATGATTTCTCCAGCGTCCGGCTGAATGTAACCAGAAAGGATCTTCATTAACGTACTTTTTCCTGCCCCATTTTCTCCTAGAATACCAAAAATTTTTCCTTCTGGAATGTTCAGAGAGATGTCAGCGTTGGCCTGGACGTGACCGAATTGTTTATCAATGTTGACTAAATTAACATTCATGCTTTAATATTTTCATAAATACCGATAATTTCATAAATGGGGAATACCAGAACGTATTCCCCATAATTATTTACAGAAAACCTATTCTGACCGGCCTGTAATGCCGTCTAACAATTGTGGCAAATACCATATCTCGACATCGGTAGCCGTTTCGCCTTCTGCCAGAAATTCTGATCCATCCTGAAAATTTAGAGGACCAGTCCAAAGCATCAAGCCGCCAGCAAGCTCGTCAATGAATTGTTGGAGCTGAGGGTCAGCATCTTCTGACATACCTGTACCTTTGATAAAGCCAACAGCAGAGGTATCCAGGTCGTTAATGTCGTCCCAATTTGGCGGGAGCCACTCAAACACCGATTCCCAGGATCCGTTCATTGCGTTGCTAATGTGTCGCACATATGAAGGTCCCCAATTGAAGTAAGGAACCCCAAGACAAACTTCTGGGGCTTCTTCACAAGCGCCAATATAATCATATGGGATCGCGTAAACGGTTGTGCCTTCATTGGTCGCTTTACGCGCCTCAACCAGGGCTTCTGTGGTATCAATCCCAGAAATAATCACATCGGAACCCGTATCGATAAACTCATTTGCAACCTGAGTGGGATCTTCGGTAAAGCCGGGAATATTGAACCAGAAGCCAATCCAAGTCACGCGGAAATCCAAATCAGCCGCATCATTGCCCAGGTAATTTTCCCAGCAGTATTCCGCACCCAAATATGCTGCTGCTACCAGGCGGCGGGTTTCTTCATTGATTAGGGGTCCCAAATATCCAATGGAACCTGTCTGAGAATGCAGTGCCGCATCGCAGCCAGCGATCATCTTGCCATAAGTCATTCTGCCCATGACGTTTACTAAATTATCAAAGGGTGTGTAGTTTTCACCCTCAGACCATACCGAATCGCCTGAGGCATGAATGACATAAATATCCGGGTTGTTTTCAGTGAACTCAACAGCGTCCGCTTTCATGTCATCAGAGTTGAAAATAACCAGTTGAGCTCCTTGTTGAACCAGTTCTTCAGCTAATTGGGCGGCTGTGGTTCCTGGACGGTCGGCGGTGTTTACCGAGTCCAAATAAATCATCTTTGATCCTGGAACATTTTCTTCCACGTATAGGCCTGCTTCATAGTGCGCCTGGCTCCATCCACGATCGTTATACGTCCCTACAAGCAGCATCCCAAAGACAAATTCCTCCGGCTCGGTTTCTTCGGCAACTTCTTCAGTTTCCGCAACAGCCTCCTCCGTCTCTTCCACAGGCTCAACCGCTTCCTCTTCAGGTTCTTCTGTCTCTGCAGCGGGTGAGGTAGGCTCTTCCAAACTCTCATCAGGTTCAACCATTGGTTGACAGGCAGTGATGATCATCGTGGAAACCAAAAACACGACAAAAAGTACCATCATCAGTCTTCTATTCATTATTCTCCTCCATCCATGGAATCAAAATATTTACCAAGTCAGTAAATAACTAAATAACCAAATCCCTCCTTCCCTCTTTGAAAATTTCTTAACTGTTTCAACTTCATCTTCCATGCAGATCAGCAAAAAAAATTTACAACTTGGGTCGTTTTGCAATATTCAAGACAATCTAATTTTACATGAAAATGTTGATAAATGGCTTTTCAAATCTTAATAAATGTCATATAAAAGTATTTAGTAAATCGAACCAAATTATGGATAGATTTTTTTCACAGCAAATCAACATCAGGACCAGATCTGGCGCCCACGCTGTATACTCGATAATCTAGACAGGTTCCCTATCAGCCAAAACATCCTGACAGCCTAAAATTGGGATGGTTCAAATCATCCCTTTCACCATGACTGGTCGCCACTCACTGAACGCCTCATTTGACCCCCCTCCCACCATCGAGTATCCTTTTCACTATGAGCATGCGCGCAACCGCCCTGGCACATCCCAACATCGCCTTCATTAAATATTGGGGACTGAAAGATGAACAACGCCGAATTCCTGCCAATGATTCCATCTCCATGAACATCGGCTGCCTTTCCACCCAGACCTCCGTTGTCTTTGATTCGCAGCTTAAGGCGGATTCCCTTATTTTGAATGAAGAAGCAATAACCGGCAAAGGCCTGACTCGCGTCCAGCATTTTCTGGATCGGGTGCGCCTGATGGCCGGCGAAAAGCTGTACGCCCGGGTGGAAAGCGAGAACAACTTTCCTACCGGCGCGGGCATCGCCTCTTCAGCTTCCGCCTTCTCTGCCCTGGCCCTGGCTGCAACAGCAGCCCTGGATCTCAATCTCAACGAAAAAGAACTTTCATCGCTGGCGCGCTATGGTTCCGGCTCGGCCTGCCGTTCGATCCCCGGAGGGTTCGTCGAATGGCGCACCGACCAGAAAACCAATGAGTCATATGCCGTATCCATTGCTCCAGCCGACCATTGGGAACTGGCGGACTGCATCGCCATCCTCAGCAAGGGGCACAAGCCCGTCGGTTCTGAGGCCGGCATGAGCCGGGCGGATACCAGCCCTTTTCAGGCTGCCCGCGTTCGTGATGCAGAACGGCGCATGAAGCTCTGCCGTCAGGCGATCCTTGACAAGGACTTTGAAACACTGGCTCATGTGACCGAATTGGACAGCAACCTGATGCATGCCGTGATGATGACCTCCGACCCGCCCCTATTTTACTGGCATCCCCAGTCCCTGGCGATCATGAAAGCAGTCAAAAATTGGCAATCAACAGGCCTGCCAGTCACCTATACGCTGGATGCCGGCCCAAACGTGCACGTGATTTGCCTCAAAAGCGCTCTTGGCGAAGTTCTCTCCCGGTTAAACCAATTCCCTGAAGTAATTAACATCTTAAAAGGTGTCCCAGCCGGACCCGCCCGCTTGGTATCAAGAGATTGATTATCGATATTCCCTAGAAGAATTCATACAGATCAAGAAAATACGCCTGGTCTGATGGTGATAAGCGTTCACCCCCATACCCACGATAAAATGCATCCAAATCCGCCCATCCTGAAAAGCCTTCGGGACTGTTAATACCTTGGGACCTTATCAAATTCCACATTTACGACCTGCAAGGGTATAATAACCGCTACATTCAAAAAATATTACACCTTGTTCTGAATAAGAACAGCACACTTTGAGGTAATTAATGAGCATTGTATTTCTAATATTACAGGTTGTGATTGTCATCGGCTTTTTGATCTTCTTCCACGAGCTGGGCCATTTTATTGCCGCTCGCTCGGTCGGGGTCCCGGTGGAGGAATTCGGTTTTGGTTATCCACCACGATTGACAAAGATCGCAGAATGGAAGGGAACCGAGATCACCCTCAACTGGATACCCTTTGGCGGGTTTGTGCGCCCGAAGGGCGAAGGGGATGAGACCGTAGAAGGCGGTATGGCCGCAGCCCCGGCCTGGAAACGCCTGGTGATAGCCATCTCCGGGCCTCTGATGAACTTCCTGATCGGCATCATCATACTGGTGGTGATCTACAGCGCCATTGGAATCCCTGCTTCCAATGAAGCCATGATCACCCAGGTTACTTCTGGGTCTCCGGCCATGGAAGTCGGGCTCCAACCCGGCGACACCATCCTGGCTGTGAATGACGAGCCGATCGAGAACATCAATGAATTGATCAACACGGTAAACGCCAATGTGGGCGAAGAGATCTCCCTGACCTTACAGCGAAATGGTGAAATTGAAACGCTCACGATCACCCCACGGGTTGACCCGCCTGAAGGTGAAGGCGCTATGGGTGTTGCACTCAGTAATCCCCTCGAGCCCACCCCATTCTTTCAATCTGTAGGATTTGCCTTTGAAGCCACAGGCTTTGTGATCAAAGAAACGCTAATGCTGCCCATCCGTCTGATCCGTGGCAACATTGATCCCGCCGTCGCACGCCCTGTCGGATACAAAGGTATTTATGACATCTACAGCCAGGCCAGAGAAATGGACCAGGAAACAACCATGCCAACCGCAGAACCTCTCCCTGTATTCACCCTGTCAATCGTCGCTAACATCTCCCTGGCGCTGGGCATCACCAACCTTCTGCCCATCCCGGCTCTGGACGGGGGACGGATTTTGTTCACTCTGCCAGAATTTATCATTAAAAAGCGCATCCCACAGGAATTGAAAAACGCCATCAATACGGTTAGCTTTTTATTGTTGATCCTGCTGATGGTGGTCATCACCATTCTTGATTTCACCAACCCGATCGTCATCCCAAGATGACCCTTTTTAGGATCTGACCATGGACCCACGCAATCAAAACGAGTTTGAGTTCTCAGAAATAAAACAAGCCCTGCTTGATACAGAGACGCCATTCCCTCCCACCTTGCTGTATTTCTTCTCGGATATCACCCGTGAAGATCTTAAAAAGCTGGAAAAGGTCTGGCCGGAGGTCCAAACCCAACGTCGTCGCGGTTTGCTGGAAGATATGGAAACTCTGGCGGAAGGGGATACCCTCCTGTTTTTCGATCATGTTGCGATCATGTGTTTGAAAGATGAAGATCCGGTCGCCCGCGCTACCGCCATCCGCCTGCTCTGGCAGTCGCAAAAAGAACACCTGGCGCCTAAGTTCTTGAAAATGCTTAAAGAAGACCCCGTGGCCACAGTCCGCGCTGCAGCAGCCACCGGACTGGGGATGTTCGTCTATCTGGGTGAACTGGATGAGATCAAACAGTCTACCTACGATGAAGTGGTGGAAAGCCTGATTAAAGTCCATCTCAGTTCGGATGAGATGCTTGTCCGCCGCAGGGCTTTAGAAGCTCTGGGATATGCCACCCATCCCGAAGTTACGCGATTCATTGAACGTGCCTACAATACCAATGATGAGGATTGGCTGCAGAGCGCGCTCTTCGCGATGGGCCGTACCTACAACAAACGCTGGGTGGATGCAGTCTTGCGTATGTTCGATCATCCAGATGTCATGGTCCGTTACGAAGCGGTTCGAGCTGCTGGAGAATTGGAAGCCGAAGCTGCCCGCCAGCCCATCTTTGAC
>JBMCLF010000108.1:0-6033 GCA_048615215.1 Candidatus Brevefilum sp. | reverse complement strand
GATGACGTGTCTGTATTGCAGAAAATCAATTTTCACGCTGAACCGGGGAAGACGATCGCATTGGTGGGGCCGACTGGTGCTGGAAAAACCACAATCATCAACCTGCTCACACGTTTTTATGATGTGGATTCCGGCCAGATCTTAATCGACGGCCAGGATTTAAGAAAGATCAAACAGGATGATCTTCGCCGCCAGTTGGGCATTGTCCTTCAGGACACCTTTCTTTTTGCCGAAACCGTGCTGGAAAACATCCGTTATGGAAGGCTGGACGCCAGCGATGAAGAAGTGATAGCAGCGGCCAAATTGGCTAACGCGCATGGTTTCATCCGCCGGCTTCCCAAGGGATACCACACGGAGCTCTCTGAGCGGGGGAGCAACCTGAGTCAGGGCCAGCGACAGTTGCTATCGATTGCCAGGGCGATCCTGGCTGACCCAGCCATTCTGATCTTGGATGAAGCGACCAGCAGCGTAGATACGCGCACGGAAGTGAAAATCCAGAAAGCGCTGCTCAAGTTGATGGAGGGGCGTACCTCTTTCGTGATCGCCCATCGGCTGAGCACGATTCGGAACGCGGATCAGATCCTGGTGATTAACGAGGGCGAGTTGATCGAAAGGGGCAGCCATGAAGAATTGCTGGACAAACAGGGGTTTTATCACAACCTTTATACCAGTCAGTTCAAAGGGCTTGAGATCAGCGAATAGTGTGGATATGGATCTTTCGGAATAAATCATTTCCCGTCGTTGGCAATAGAAGATTGAATCATAAAGAAAAGGTTGTCTCAATAGAAAGAGACAACCTCTATAAATAATTATGTATTCTCAATTTACATGGCTTAAGGAAGATTTGGAAATCCAACCGCGTCTGCAAACACGATTCCGACCAGACCACGGCCTGTGTGAGCGCCCAAAACCGGTGAGATCGAACAATCGGGCAGCCATTCACATTCGAACAGCTTTGCAGTCTCTTCTCTTAATTGTTCGGCGCCTTCAGGGTTGCCCGCATGCCCAATTTGCACACGCAGGCGTGAGCCTTCTGTAAACTTATCAGCTATGTATTGAGGGATTGCCTGGATGGCGCGTGTAAACGTTCGGGCTTTGCCGCGATCGTAGTATTTCCCATCTGATTTATTGACGCCAATCAGGGGTTTGATCCCCAAAAGGGAGGCCAGCAGCCCTTTGAGGTGGCTGATTCGCCCGCCGTGGATCAGATAGGATAGGTCAGGCAGTGTAAAAACGACTTCAGATAACTCCCGAACACGAGCCATCAAGTCAAGAATTTTGGTAAGGGGCCATCCTGCTTTGATCGCTCGAATAGCAGCTTCAACCTGCCATCCCATTTCGATGGAGAGCGTGCGGGTATCCACCAAATTGATATTGGCTTCGGGCATTTGCCCTGCTGCGGTAACGGCTGAATTATAGGTCCCGCTCAAACCTGAAGAGATATGAATGGATAATATATCAGGGTCTTCTTCAGCCACCTTTTGGTAAATTTCTAAAAATTCGCCCGGTGACGGCGTCGACGTGATGGGCATATCCTCGGTTTCTTCCAGCATTTGATAAAACTCAGCTTTTTGGATATCAACACCGCTGCGGTAAGTTGTGCCGCTTAAGGTAAGCTTGAGGGGCAATGTATTCAGTTCGAATCCCATCTTCTGTTGCGGCGTAAGGTCAAAACCGCTATCTGTCACTATTTTCATCTGTTTTGCTCCTGGGTCTAATAAATGAATAAACAATACCTGGCCAGAAGTAAAAATAATGACTTACATTCCGGATGAGTGAATTCAGTATACCAAATAAAATGTAATATTATGACTAATCAGAAGAAGTGAAAAAAGATGAAAAAAACCCGCTGAATTGTTTTTGTTTTCAGCGGGTTTTAGAGCGAATAAATTTATTGACTTTGGTCAATTACTCAATCTCGTAGGTGAGATTTGCCGTCACGCGTATGCTGAGCTGTCCACCAGAAATGGGGACGTCTCCACCACCTAGGGCTTCCATTTGTTCGGCGCGAGGAATGTCACCTGAGCCGCCTGCATTAATGCTTATTGATTGGATTGGGCCGAGCGATATTTCGGTGGTTTCAGCGATCGCCTGAGCCTGAGCCCTGGCATCTTCAATGGCCAGCCCGCGCGCTTCTTCAACAGCAGATTCCCGGTCTTCTACATCAAAGCTGACGCCGTGAATAGTGTTGGCACCCTCCTGAATGACGGTGGAAAGCACCTCGCCCAGGGAGTCCGGGTCGCGTACGGTCGCACTGACCGTGTTCTCCACCACGAAGGTTTGTGTTTCTTCAACTTCACCTTCGGGTTCGGGTTGCCGGTCAGATTGGGGGAAAACATTAAAGTTGCGGGTTTGAATGTCGTTTTGCTCAACGCCCAGGTCCATCAAGGCCTGGATGATCGCTTCTCCAGTGGCATTGTTCTCTTCAAGCGCCTGTGCCACATCTGGCGATTGTGAACGTACACCGATGTTCACCCTGGCGATGTCCGGAGAAAGTTCCACCGTGCCGCTGCCGCTGACATCCATTGTCCGAGTTGAATCTCCATCGGAGGCGGCAGGGGCGGCGACACATCCTGAAATAAAAGCTGCGAGGGCTAATAGTGTCAGTAACAGTAAACTTGTCTTTTTCATGAATATCCTCCTAACAAATATTCGTGAGTTGGTCCCGGGCGAGATATATATCACCTTACCCGGGACAGTTCAATAATTTATTGAATTTCGTAGGTCAAATCGGCCTGCATGGTAATGGCAAGCGTACCGGCGGCAATTGGAACAGCCGCTTCGGCGTAAGCCCCGCCCTTGGCATCAAAATAGGTTAGGGGGGCATTGCTGCTCGAGACGCTGATATTGATAACGTCACCGAGTTCCACACCGGCTTCGTCAGCAATCGCCTGCGCTTTGGCTTGAGCATCTTCAATGGCAAGCTGACGGGCTTCTGCGGTGGCAGCTTCACGATCTTCTACGCTGAAATTAATGCCATAGATATTGTTGGCGCCGGCTTCGACCACAGCGCTGAGAACGCCTCCTAGCTGGGAAAGATCGCGAACTTTCACGTTGACAGTATTTTCGACCACAAAATAGCGGCCTTCAACCTGCCCCGTCATGGGGTCATAGCGTTCTGAGGGATAGACATTGAAGTTCGAGGTCTGAATATCCTCTTCGGCCACGCCCATTTCCTGCAGAACATCCGCAATGGCATTTGCCTGGGCTGTATTGCCTTCCAGTGCTTCGGCAACCTCATCCGCTTCAGTGCGGACACCGATGTTGATGGTGGCGAGATCCGGTACGATGGTCACCCGTCCGGTCCCGCTGACGTTCATTGAGCGTATGTTTTCTGTACCAGAGGGTGCCGCGCTGGGTGTGCAGGCGGCCAACAGGCCAAGGACCACGGCACCGATAAAGAGAAGACTGAATTTTTTGTTCATTTTGTTCATCCTCCAAAAAAGAATTGATTTGATTATTGGATTTAAATATATAGACGCAGTGGGTGCAATTAAAGTTCCATTTCTGAAGGATTATCTCAATGAGCATGTCCTCTATATTAATAGTACCTGAAGCAAGAGTTGGGGTTGAGCGAACTACGTAATCAGTACTTGTTAGGTTTCAGGTGATGAATGTCATAGCGACTGTTTTATGCCCCTCATATTGACGAGTTTTCGATTCTCGACTATGGTTAAGGAGATCTGAGCAAATTGTGGAGCGAGCATGATCTTCATTCAGCGACAACTGGACGAGGACGAATGCGGGCGGTGGACCGAGATGCCCGCATATTTTTATTTAAATAAGCGCTTTGCAACCCAATCAGGTCGATGTGATTCTTTAAACCTCACCAAATTCAATTTATAGGAGAGACAATGGCAGAAACTACCAATGCATTTGCAATGGCCCAACAGCAATTCGATCATGTTGCGGATCTGTTGGGCCTCGAACATGGCGTTCGCGAGATCTTGCGCTGGCCCATGCGGGAATATCATTTGCGGATCCCGATTCGCATGGATGATGGCAGCACGCGGGTGTTTACGGGTTACCGCGTTCAGCATAATGACGCCCGCGGGCCAAATAAAGGCGGTTTGCGCTTCCATCCGGCGGAAACAATCGATACGGTGCGCGCCCTGGCTATGTGGATGACTTGGAAATGTGCGGTGGCAGATATCCCCCTGGGCGGCGGCAAGGGCGGGATCGTACTCGATCCGGCCACCCTTTCCGTGGACGAGAAAGAACGCTTGTGCCGGGCCTTTATTCGCAATTTGTGGCGCGTAATTGGCCCCCGGCAGGATGTCCCGGCGCCAGATGTTGGAACCACGCCGCAGATGATGGGTTGGATGATGGATGAATATTCCCGCATTACCGGCCAATACACGCCGGGTGTGATCACGGGCAAACCCGTGGGCGGCGGCGGGTCGCTTGGCCGGGCGGAAGCAACGGGCTATGGCGTAATCTATACCGTACGTGAGGCGATGCAGCGCCTGAAGTTGGATTCCACCAAGTCTGTGGCAGCCTTGCAGGGATTTGGCAATGTATCACAATTTGCGTCCAAAGGTTTCATCGAGCAGTTAGGCGGTAAAGTCATTTGTGTTAGCTACTGGGACCGCGAAGACCGCCGGGCTTATACCGTCAGCAAGAAAGACGGCATTGACCCGGACTTTCTGATCAGCATCACCGACCAGTATGGATCGATTGACAAAGATCTGGTAACCAAGGCTGGCTATAAAATAAGTGATGGCGCGGATTGGCTTGAAATGGAAGCGGATGTCCTGATTCCGGCAGCTCTGGAAGGCCAGATTACCGGAGAGAACGTTGGCAAGATCCACGACCGGGTCAAAATCCTGGCAGAAGGCGCCAACGGCCCCACCACCCCGGAAGCGGATGAAGTGCTGAAAGAGCGTGATGTGTTCGTGATTCCGGATTTCCTGTGTAACGCTGGCGGCGTGACGACCTCATACTTCGAAGGCGTTCAGAATGATATGAATTTCTACTGGACTAAGTTGGAAGTCTTGGAGAAGCTGGATAATAAGATGACTCAGGCCTTTGATGGTGTTTATCAAATGGCGCAGTCGCAAAACGTTTTTATGCGCGATGCTGCCTATATGGTCGGCATCAACAGCGTGGTCAAAGCCATGGAACTGCGCGGCTGGCTGTAAAGCATTATGTTTCGGAAGGGACAACGACCCCCGGTTGTATACCGGGGGTCGTGAATTTTAAACGAATATATTGGCCTCATTGTGCTTCAGGATGATCCCTGATTAATCTCGAAGTAGTGCGCTTTGATTTTGTAATTTTTCCATGCGATTTAACTTTACGTTTACCATATGATGAATAATTTTATGTAAACTTTTAAAATTATATGCTATAATGTCAATGAAGGCAGCGTTTCAGGATGCCCCCCTCATCCTTAGCGCTGTCTTCATTTTAAGTCATAGTATTGGATGATCCGTTGACCAGCTGGAAGGTCAGTTACCAATGTCCTTTTTGCAGGAAGAGTTGTAATAAAATCTGCCTGCCACTGAATTGGTTTTATTCTTCAGCAGTCAACAATTCAGTAATGGCGTTGACGGTCTGTTCGGTGTTCATGTTGCGGATATCAACGCCATGGAGATTCTCTTTATCAAAACCGGCTTTTTCTTCGCATCACGGTACATCTTCGCTTGCATCAGGGGTCACAAGCAGCCATAGATCGGCGTTTTGTTCCTCTTTTTGCAGAGATTACCAATAAGTTTTGTGTTTCTAATATATTCCTCAACTTAATTGTCTGGTTGGTTAATGATCTTCAACTTCGGCAACAGGACCCGGTGAACAAAAAGTACTAAGGCGGCCATTCCAAAGGCGCTTCCAAAAACCCACAGGGAATTTGATAATTCATTCATAATTGTTGGGTCAATCAGCATCACTAAGGCCAAAGCCAGCATCAGCATGCCGCCTACAAGTTTTAAAACGCGGCCGTGCTTCTCTTCTAATTTTGTTTTCCTCAGGGTGAATACTGACACCAAAAATATGCCAAATTCATCGAGCTGATAGATAAGCATATAGACCAGT
>JBMCLF010000107.1:0-6050 GCA_048615215.1 Candidatus Brevefilum sp. | reverse complement strand
GTCCGGTGGGAGCACGCCTGAACCTTTTTACCGCGGCCTGGCGGATCGGGCCAATCAAACGCGATTGGACTGGCGTAATATCCACTTTTTCTGGGGAGATGAACGTCCCGTCCCGCCGGACCATCCCGATTCTAACTTTGGTATGGCGCGCGAGGTATTAATTGGCCAGGTGCCCATACTAGAGGAAAATGTCCATCGTGTGCCAGCGGAGATGGATGTGCGCATGGCGGCTTTCAGCTATGAAGAGGTTTTGAGGGATTTCTTTGACGGAGAGTGGCCGCGCTTTGACCTGGTGTTGTTAGGTATGGGGGAGGATGGGCATACGGCCTCACTATTTCCAAAATCGGCCGGGCTGAACGAGGAGCAGCGCTGGTTCATTGCCAATTATGCGCCTGGGCTGGAGACCTGGCGTTTGACTCTGACAAAGCATGCCATCAATGCTTCACGGGAGATTTGGGTGCTGGTGCAGGGAAAGTCGAAGGCGGCGAGACTGGCAGAAGCCCTGACCGGACCACATGACCCTTGGGAAAATCCGATCCAATTGATCGCGCCGGAGGATGGTGAGTTGGTCTGGATGGTAGATGAGGATGCTGCGCAGAAGTTGCCAGATAAAAACTCCATAAACCGAATATCGGGGTGACCCTCACGCCTTCAGGCTCAGGGCAGGCTCTCACACCGAAAAAATTGTTCTTTAGGGTAGAAAAATCGTAACTGCTCAGGTCGTGTCAGGAGAGCCTGATCAGCAGGGTGTTTTAAAGGCTTTCCCTCGTTGCAACCACAAAAAAAGGTGGGGGTTCCACTTTGCTTCAGGGGAGCTGTCCGCTTCGCGAACTGATGAGGTGGATTCCCTTGTTCGGAATAAGTTTCAATCGCGGAATAAACTTAACACCTCATCCAGCGCTACGCGCCACCTTCTTGGAACACCGCCTTGTACTGGCGGGGCATTCAAGGAGAAGGCTTTTTATGTCATTCTTCCCGAAAAATCTCAATAACCTTGAGATTGTCGGGAGGCGCAGGTCCCTCTGGATCCATCACCAAAAGTCTCCACACCGGGCGCATTTTCATTACTTATAATTTGTAGGGTGCGCTCAAAGAAGAGCGCACCATTTTAATATTCCAATCGGGAATCAATTTATCCAAGCAAACAAGACAACAGACCAAATGCATTCAAATCATATTTTATTTGTTTTACTCGGCCCAACAACAAAACTAATACTAATGTTGTGGAGCAGGCAATAATGTTGTGCAATCAGTAAAACACCTCGTCCGGCGCTGTGCGCCACCTTCTCCTTGAGGAGAAGGCTTGAATAGTCTACTTGAATTGCTAAGACCTGGTTAATTTGGATAGATAAACTCCAAATATTGCTTGACTGATTTGGTTTCAGGGTGCTATGATTCTGTCATGTATTTAAAAGGCAGCAAATGGTCTATGAATAAGCACAGGCGGCCGTCAAGCCCCTGGCTGATCGCTTTTTTGGTGATTGCGATTGGTTTTGTGGCTTATTTGAATGTTTACGTGATCCCCACGGTGCCGCCGCCCTTTGTGCCCACACCCACTCCCACGCGCAACCCACAATCCTTCGCAGAGGAGGCTGAAGCGTTCCTGGCTGAAGGCCGGATGGGAATGGCTAAACAAGCTTATCAGGATGCCATCAAGGCCAATCCACAGGAACTCAATAATTATCTCACTCTGGCGAGATTGCAACTTTTCAGCGGAGAGTATGAAGCCGCGCGAGTGAACGCTGAGAACGCCCTGCTTCTTGATAAAACCAAACCGGAAGCTTTGGCCTTGCTGGCATGGACGAAGGGCTTTATGGGCGAATATCTTGAAGCTGAGGCGGACGTGAAAGCTGCAATCGAACTCGATCCAAATCATGCCCTATCTCATGCTGTTCACGCTTTTATCCTTGCTTTGCAGGTGGATAACAATGCCGGGGAGCTGGGCACGGTTGATCGGGCCATCGAAAAATCAAGGCAGGCTTTGGAATACAACCCCAACCTGATGGAATCCCGCTGGGCCCGGGGTTACGTGCTTGAGATCACCAGCAATTATGAAGATGCCATCCAGCAACTGCAGGCAGCAATTGAGATTAACGACACCATTGCAGCCTTGCACCTGGCATTGGGACGCAATTATCTGGCGGTTGAGGAATATGACCAGGCGGTGTTTGAGTTCACCAAGGCATATTCTTTAAATCCTACAGATTCGACCCCAAACTGGTACATCTCGCGGGTTTATGCCCGGATCGGCGAGTTTGCCAAAGCAGTGCAGTATGCCGAACAGGCGATGAATGATGCTCCGGACGATCCCTACATGCACGGCAACCTGGGGTCAATGTATTACCGTGACCTGCAATACAACCGGGCGATTGAAAGCCTGGGGCTGGCTGTGCGCGGCGGTATGACGGACGATGGCGTGGTGGTGGAAGGCATTCCGCTGAGCTATTCCATGACCGTGATGGAGTTTTACAGCCGCTACGGACTGGCCCTGGCACGGGTGAACCGTTGTAATGAAGGCGTCCAGGTAGCGCAGGCGATGCTTCAGACCGTCCCGGATGATGAAACAGCTGTGTATAATGCAGAAGAGATCATCCGCATCTGCCAGGAGTTTCAGGATACACCCCCGACGCCGTCACCCACGGTGGAAGGAGAGGAAGGCGCGACAGCGCCAACGCAAACACCTGAAGCACAAGAAACCGAAGAATAATCATCAATAACATCACGAGTCATTATGTATTTACAGGGTAAAGAACCGACATTTGGTAAAAAGCGCAATAAGGCCAATCCTTACGTGATTATGGTCCTTTTGGTGCTGATTGTGTTCTTTGCAACATTGCTAACTGGCATCGTCAATGGTGAGGTGGAGCCCATGTTCATGCCTACGCCCACACCCACCCGCACAACAGACTCATTTGTTGTGGAAGGGCGCACGCATTTTGCGGCGGGCAACCTGGACGAAGCTATTAGCGCCTTTAAAAAGGCGACTGAAATGGACCCGGATGACGCACTTCTTTATACAGAACTCGCCCGAATCCAAACCTATTCTTCCGCCCTATTGACCACTGACTCAGAGCGCTCAGAACGCCTGGCGGAAGCCCTGGAGTCCATTGATCGGGCCAAAGAACTGGCGCCAAACGACAGCGAGGTGTTGGCGGTACGAGCCTTTGTTCTGAATTGGAATGCTAATCCACTGCTGGTAGAAGATGAGACTTCTGAGGATTTATTGAACCAAGCAGAGTCTGAGGCCGTGATGGCCTTGCAGATTGATAATCGCAATACTCAAGCCCTGGCCTATTACGCGGAAGTCTTGGTCGATCAGAAGAAATGGAACCAGGCACAGCAATATATTTCTCAGGCTGTTGAACGAGACCCGACACTGATGGATGTGCATCGCATCCAGGCCTATACCTATGAAACACTGGGTGAATACAACCTGGCAATTCAGGAATATCAAAAGGCGATTGATCTGATGCCCAATTACACTTACCTGTACATTGCAGTGGGCAGGATCTACCGGCACTTAAAGCTCTACGATCAGGCCCTGGAACATTTTGCGACGGCGGCCAACCTCAACAGCCAGCTCGGAATAACCGACCCGATTCCTTATCTGGCAATTGCCAATACGTATGCACAGGACGGTGAATTTTTCATCGCCGCGTTGAATGTCCAGCAGGCACTTTCCTTTAATCCAAGCAACCCGGATGTTTACGGCCAGTTAGGGGTAGTTTATCATAAATCACGTAACTATGAGGGCGCCATACCTGCGCTGCAGTGCGCCATTGAGGGTTGCAATGCGCAGCAAAGCTGTGAAGTACGCCAGTGCGATCCCGATGAGGATCCGATGGTGTCTGTGGAGGGTTTGCCGCTTACAGGCAGCACGGTTGTTTACTACTTCACTTATGGCTCGGTACTATCCGGCCTTCATCGGGAGGGGGATGACAAGTGTGAGCGAGCCATGGATGTCTTCGACGAGTTACGCAGCCGGTATGCGGACGATCCTTCTGTGATGAGCATCGTGCGGGCGGGGGAAGAAATTTGCACGTATACTGAGCCTATGGAAACTGAAGAGCCGCTTCTCGAAGAATGAGTGCGAAACGTAAAAGTTTTGTAAGAATTAATTAGAATTCCCTTGACGCCATTTTTAAACAAAGGTAATATTGAAGTGTTAGCACTCTTATGAATAGAGTGCTAAAATGGTGAATAACAACCAAAACTTAATCACTAAATTCAAATGGAGGAACGAATGGCAATATCAATAAAACCTTTGGGAAACCGGATCGTGGTTGAACCCATTGAGGAAGAAGAAATTACTGCTGGAGGCATTGTGCTTCCTGAAACCGCCAAGGAAAAACCTCAAAAGGGTAAAGTCCTGGCAGTAGGCCCCGGTGAACGAACCGATAAAGGCGAATATATGCCTCTTGAGGTTGAGGAAGGCGATAAGGTCCTGTTTGCAAAATATTCTGGGACCGAAATTAAGTACGATGGCAAAAAACTGTTGATCATGCGGGAAAACGATATTCTCGCGAAGCTCTAATTTTTGATAGATATCCAAGGAGTAATTTAAAATGGCAAAACAACTTGTGTTTTCTGAAGAAGCCCGAAGAAAGCTTAAGACTGGTATTGATGTTGTAGTGAAATCTGTTGCAACCACCCTTGGCCCGAAGGGCCGCAATGTTGCACTGGATCGCAAATTTGGTTCCCCCACCATTACCCATGATGGCGTAACCGTTGCAAAAGAAATTGAACTGGAAGATCCCTTTGAGAATATGGGCGCTCAGCTTTTGAAAGAAGCTGCCACTAAGACCAATGATATTGCAGGTGACGGCACAACAACTTCCACAGTGTTGGCTCATGCAATTGTGACCGAAGGCCTGAAGAACCTGGCTGCAGGTGCAAACCCAATGCTCCTCAAACGCGGCATTGAAGTGGCTGCTATGACAGTTTCTGAAGCGATCGTTGAACAGGCGATCGACATCACAACTAAAGCTGAAATTGGCAACGTTGCCACCATCTCCGCTCAGGATCGCGAAATTGGCGAACTGATCGCAGAAGTGATGGACAAAGTTGGTAAAGATGGCGTGATCACCGTTGAAGAATCCCGCGGTCTGCAATTTGAAACGGATTATGTTGAGGGTATGCAGTTTGACCGTGGATATATCTCCCCCTATTTCGTTACAGATTCCGAAAATATGGAAGCTGTGATCGAAGAACCCAATGTTCTGGTTTACGACAAGAAGATTTCTGCTGCCAGTGACATCGTTCCTATGTTGGAGAAACTGGTACAGGTTGGCAAGCGTGAATTGTTGATCATTGCCGAGGATATTGACGGCGAAGCGCTGGCAACCCTTGTGCTCAACAAGCTGCGCGGCATGCTGAATGTACTGGCTATCAAAGCCCCCGGTTTTGGCGACCGCCGCAAAGCCATGCTGCAGGATATCGCCACACTGACCGGCGCAACCGTCATCTCTGAAGAGACCGGCCGCAAGCTGGAAACTGTGACGATTGAAGACCTCGGCCAGGCTGAGAAAGTTGTCAGCACCAAGGACGACAGCACCATTGTTGGCGGCAAGGGTGATTCCAGCGCCATCAAAGGCCGGATTGAACAGATCCGCGTGGAGATTGAGAACAGCACCAGCGACTATGACCGCGAGAAACTGCAAGAACGTCTCGCTAAACTCTCTGGTGGTGTGGCTATCATCCGTGTAGGTGCCGCTACAGAGACCGAACTCAAAGAGAAGAAACATCGCGTTGAAGACGCACTCTCTGCAACCCGTGCTGCGGTTGAAGAAGGTATCGTCCCCGGTGGCGGCGTGGCATTGATCAATGCCATGAGCTCCCTGGACAACCTCGAGATGGAAACCACAGACGCTCAAATCGGCGTCAAGATTGTCCGCAAAGCCCTCGAGACCCCATTGCGCAAGATTGCTGCTAACGCTGGCCAGGACGGCTCTGTTGTTTTAGAAAACGTCCGGCAGGCTCAGGCCAAAGAAAACAATGAACAAATTGGTTACGACGTTCTGACCGAGCAGTATGTTGACATGGTCGAAGGC
>JBMCLF010000106.1:0-6104 GCA_048615215.1 Candidatus Brevefilum sp. | reverse complement strand
AACAACTGTGATAAAAATTCAGTGTGTTCCGGATGTGGTCGATTTCTGCGCTGATCTGTTCGGTTGGCCAGGTGGCAGGTGCCCAGCTAGTGTTATAGAATTGGGTCCCTGCCCGTCCGACCAAAGTGAAACGCATGGCGCTGGCGGAAACCGTGGTGCTATCTTGATACTCCAATGTCAGATCGCGTAATTTTATATGTGCATTGGTATCATCATTATAATGAAACACGCCTAAATTGACCCAGGATCCAGCCGCCAATGCCTGATTGATCGTTTTACTGGATTTGCCATTGGCATGCGTGATTTCATAGGTGGCCTGGCCGCTATCCCAGGGAATTATCTTGTCCGGACACTTCCATGTAACCGAACCGTGGGCAGGGATGAAGGCTTCCAGCCGGTATTCACCGCTGACCGGCAAATCAGCTTGCCAGGTGGCGAAATTGGTACTGCGATCTTCATCGCGGGCATTTAGGGTCAGAAAAGCATATCGGTCCCGGGCATTGATATAACGGTTCCAGCCGGAATCGCACATGCCGTCGCCGAAGGCGGGTGAGAGTTTGGGCACTTCCACCGTAATTGGCAGGGTGATGTTGACCTCTTCGCAGGCCGCGTTCAGAAAATCACAAATTCCTCGGGTGATGGCTTCCGCCGCCAGGATTTTAAAATTTTCATCCTTAAGCGCCAAGTTGTCATAATAATTATCCATGAAAGCCAGTTCGAGCAGGATAGCGGGCATCTGAGCGTAGTTTATTTCACCGTAGTTGTCATCTGAGGATTTAACCCCCCGATTGGTCCAGTTGGGGTCATATTCAGATCTGATCGTATTGATGATTTCGTTATGAACATAGTTCGCCAGGACTGGCGAACCTGGGTGATTGTTGGTATCGTAGTAGGTTTCTGTGCCACGCAGAGACCTGTTCCAACCGTTATTATGCAGGCTGATCAGGATATCTGCGTCATAGTAATTGGCCATGTACGGGCGTGTGCGGATGTCACTATTGTAGTTATTGTTGCTGCCGTCCCAGATCGAGGAGGGCAGTCCTTTTGCAATAGCGTATTGGCGTGCAGATTCATGCCATGCGGGATAGCCGGTAGCGCCTGTCCGGGCTTTGAGATCCAGCTCGCGCGTCTGGATCACGGTGGCTCCCTGGTTCAACAGGGCCGCCTGAACATAACGCATGATTTGTGAATTGGTTGTGTCCTCGCGAATGTCGTAAAAAACTGCCCGTTGATAAAACCAGGCGGAATAGGTCTCATTCCAATAGAGGCCATGCCCCGGGCTGAGGGCGATGCGCACACCCGATAGCGGACCGGTGCCGGGTAGTTCTCTGATTTCTGGTGGCTCGGGCATCTCATCGAAATCCGGGGTGGGTTGGCCCCAGTGATCCAGCGTCAGGCTTTCAACTTTAAAGGTGGTCAGGAAACGCTGGTTGATCTGGAAGTTTTGGTCCAGATCGGCTTGTAATTGATTGAAAATTGAAGGATCATATTGCCCTTCAGGCAGGATGGCTTTGCTGAGATCTATGACCAGGGCTTCACCCTGAAAAAAAACCTCAAGCACTTTTCCGCCAGAATCCACAATAAGGGGGTGCTGACGCAGATATTCGGCAATCTCTTCGCTGTCTGGTATTGGGGTTTGGCCTGCGCCAGGGTTGGTGGGAGATAATATTACGAGAAGTGAAACCAACCAGGCCAGTAATAGGGTTCTTTTCATCGGGAACAATCGCTTCTTACAAATTAGTGGTTTAATTTTACTGGATGAGGGTTGCAAAAAGGGTTCCAGTTTGCTTTTTTTGTAAATTCTGAAATAAAATTAATAAATAGGGGATAGGCTTAAAATAAGAAAGAAGTGTTTTTAGAGATTATTTGTTCGCCAATTAAGATATTAAGCCGAATACATCAATGATAATAAAAATATTCAAATAAAATGAAAGGGAGATTATGAAACGGAATAAGCTCTTTACACAGATGGTAATCCTCACTCTGATGGGTGCAATTGTCTTTGGCCTTCCGAGCGTCGCATTGGCCCAGGAAACGGACCCGCCAATGGAAGAACCCTCAGGATTGGATGATACGCCAGAGAATGATCTTGTGGTGTTTGAACCCCAGTTTTTTTGGGAGCTACCTCTCTCTCAGGGATTTAAGATCTCCTTTAATTTTGGGATCAGTTTTGAGATGCCCAGGGAGTTGACATTGTTGAGTGAAGAGGCATTCAATTTCTTTCTTCACTTTCGTACCTTCGTCCGTGAGGATGCCCTGGAACTCACAGAAACGCCTGAGCCCGATCAATCACCCACACCTTAATTGTTACCGTCTGAGGACTTTACAGCAATATTTGATGTCGCGTTCGTGAAAAGTCTTTTCATTCAGGATGGGGCGAGGTTGGATAACCAGATAATCTAAAAACATTGTGAGGTTAGCAAGAAAATCTCCTAATCCGCTAACACGGGGCTAATTTAATCTGAGGAAAATAAAATATCACGCGCCTATGCCAGGTTAGCAGGTTTTTCTATTATCAACAGCCTGTTGGAAAATTTCTGGTTGGTTCATTGACAGACAAAAGTAGAATTTTTGTGGTCTTCATCCAGGTAATGATTTTAGTGAGAACAGATACTCTATTATCCAAAGTACCCTCTTGAGTTTTATTCTTAATCCCGACGGATTTATCCTTTCTGTCTTTCATCCTTACGAAAGACTTTAAAGGTTACAATTTTCGTGGGGTGGTTGAAGGGGGCAGGGTCAACGGGTGGTACATCTACAATCGTTTCAGGATAACCGGTGATATCCGGCGGAACCGGGATGGTTTTTTCCATCTGCAGATACTTGCTTTGGCAAAGGGTAGTAACCTCAGCCATAAATGCCTCACCTGAAAGATAGATGGCATTATTAATCACCACCAGCCAGCCTTGATGCGCGATCAGGGGGCGCACTTTGTTGATCAAGCGCGTGGATCCGGCTTGAAGGTCTACACGGCCTGCTTCGGTTGCTGAAAAAAAGGGGGGGTCAAGGATGACGCAATCAAATAGCCGGTCCTGATGGCGCAAACGTCCCATCACCCTGAAAAAATCCCCGGCGAGTAGAGTGCATCGGCCTTCTGGAAGGGCGTTCAACCGCCAGGATTCCTCAGCTATTGTCAGGAATTTCTCGTTGATGTCCGTCTGGAGCACTTCCCTGGCTCCACCAACCCCGGCAGCAACGCCGAGGCTCCCGGTGTATGCAAAGGTATTCAGCACACGCTTACCAGACATGTTTTCTTTAAGCCAGCGGCGTAAACGGCGGGTATCCAGATAAAACCCGGCATCCTGATTCATCTGCAGATCAAGCACATAATTTACGCCAAATTCATTGGTTGACACGGGAAGGCTATCTCCGCTGATCAGAATGCCATTCTTCATCCGATCATCAGAATGCTGACGCTGCTTAAGCAGCACCGCGCTGAGTCCTGGAATGTTTTCCAGCACCCATCGGCTGATTTCCTTGATAATTTTCTTGTGCTCACCCGGATGGCTGTGTTCGAAAATGACCAGAGCGGGTCCATAACGGTCCAGAACCAATCCTGGCAGCCCTTCATAGAAACCATTGAACAGGCGGTAAGCCTCCGGTAGATCGCCGGGCTGACGTTGCTGAATCGCGTGAATAATCCGGTTTCTGATGGTGTGCAATTTCTTCATAAACCAATTTTACTCTCATGAAGGATCAATATAATTAGTCATTTATAAAAAAGTATTTATTCATGGCTAAATATATACTATAATTCGGTAGAATTAAGAAAATAAAGAAAAGAAGGAGATCAATATGATTGAATTTATTGCTCAATATTCGCCCATTATTCAAGCTCTTATGGGAACGTTGTTTACCTGGGGATTAACTGCTTTGGGCTCTTCACTTGTATTCTTTACAAAGGAAGTCAGCCGGAAATTATTAAATGGTTTACTTGGATTTGCCTCAGGGGTGATGATCGCTGCCAGCTACTGGTCTTTGCTTGCTCCAGCAATTGAGCTTTCACAAGATCTGGCAGTGCCTTCTTGGATGCCGGCTGCCATAGGTTTCCTATTAGGAGGCGCCTTCCTTTTTGGCGTTGATAAAATGTTGCCGCATTTACACATGGGTCAAACGCAGCCGGAAGGACCAAAATCATCCTGGCAGCGCAGTGTGCTGTTGATCACAGCAATCACACTGCATAACATTCCTGAAGGTTTGGCTGTGGGTGTTGCTTTTGGCGCCGCAGCGGCGGGCATTGAAGAGGCGGGGGTGGCCTCAGCGGTGGCCCTGGCAATTGGTATTGGCATTCAGAACTTCCCGGAGGGGCTGGCTGTCTCCGCCCCCTTGCGCAGGGAAGGATGGAAAGTTGGAAAAGCCTTTGTTTACGGACAGTTTTCCGGGATGGTTGAACCGATTGCCGGCTTGATCGGCGCGGCGGCGACGCTGCTCATGCGGCCGATCCTGCCCTATGCTCTGGCCTTTGCCGCAGGTGCGATGATCTACGTGGTGGCAGAGGAGTTAATCCCTGCTTCCAAAACAGAGAGTCACTCAGATGTTCCCACGATTGGCGTCATGGTGGGCTTTGCGGTTATGATGATGCTGGACGTCGCCTTGGGATAATCTGAAGCCTGATACACGCTGAAAAAGAAAACCGGTGATATTCATCATCGCCGGTTTTTATTTTAAGAGGGATTATAGTAACTATTGCTCCAATTGCCAGATTTGGTAGAGGGCCAGGTCCCCTGTCTTTCCATCAGAATAGAAAGTATCCTGCACTGTGAAACCGGTGCTGCTGGCCAGTGCGGTCAACTCGAATTCATCAAATGTGTGTACATAGCGAATACCCGGGGTTTCACCCGCACGCCAGTCCAGTAATACATCCCCCTCATCGATCTCTTCTGGGTCCAAACCCACCTTTGACCACGGTAGGACGCGCTTGCGCAGCCGGGGGCTGTTCTGCCACTGCCAGACGGAGACTGCCACCGAGCTTTTCGGTGAGACCAGACTGGCAAAACCTGCAACCGTTCGATTTCGCATATTTTCGCCGGGGATGTGGTGCAGGACCGCAAACGAAACCAGCCAATCGTAGGGGCTGCCAGGAATACTTTCCACCCAATCTGGTTCGGCCAGGTCAACTTGTTGAAACTGATAGTCCGCATTTTCCGATGAATGGAGCCCTTTGGCGGCATTTTCAAGCAAGCCTTCGCTCATATCCAGGCCCAGGTATCGTCCTGAAAAACCGGTCGTACTCAAAGCGCGCGCCAGGGTGCCGTTGCCGCAGCCCACATCTACAATGGATGCTGTTGGTTTCATCCTGTTCATTAATCGACGCACGCCGGGCTGAACCCGTCCGCGCGTGGCGGAAAAGGAAGGTGCGTACTGATCGTAGAATTGTTCATTGATCTTGAGGAGTTGATTTTGGACATCTTTTTCCATGGTGACCATAGTATAGGTGATTAACCAACTGTGTGCCAATTAAAAAACCGGTGAGATTCTCACCGGTTTTTTTGGTTTATAAAGTTCTTTAGACACGAGTGACATGTTCTTCCGGGGGTTGAGGGCCCGCTTTGGGTTGGCGTCTGTTCAACCACAGGCACTGCTGAACGCTCTCGGGGGTGAGCAGGCCAATCAGGGTCCTGCCCTCCAAAACTGGCAGTACACGGTTCCGGTTGAGTTTTGGAAGAAGATCCACCAGCGGACTGTCCAACGATATCCCTGCCGGTTCAAGCCCGATAGCAGCGTAAGCTGGTGCCCGGTCGCCCAGACGGTTCAGAGCATTCATTAAATCAAAGCGGCTGATGAACCCGAGGTAGGCATCGTTGGATACCACCGGAATGGTGCTCTGGCCGGTGGACATCATCAGCTGAAAGACATGAGCCAGAGATTGGTTGGCGTCAACCTGGTATAACTGGGTGACCAGCGCATCTTTGGCTGTCAGACCTTTCAGACCGGCCTTGATCTCGACAGATTGTGCTTCAGAACCAGCCCCAGACCAGATGAAAATCGCGGTCAGGATCAACCAGGGATTCAAGAAGAACCCGGCGATGCCCATGATGGCTGCGAAACCGCGACCCACGTTGGCTGCAATCCGGGTGGCTTTGATGTAATCCATTTGACTGGCG
>JBMCLF010000105.1:0-6106 GCA_048615215.1 Candidatus Brevefilum sp. | reverse complement strand
ATGCAAGCTTGAATCCAAGGATGACCGTCCGGCAGATCGTCAGCGAACCATTACGCTCGTATAAAATGATGAAGGGGAAAAAGATGCGTGAGCGGGTGTTGGAATTAATGTCTTTGGTTAGCCTTGACCCTTCAATGATAAACCGCTATCCACATGAATTTTCCGGCGGGCAGCGCCAACGTATTGGCACAGCCAGGGCCTTAGCCCTTAATCCTTCCATGATTATTTGCGATGAGCCAATATCAGCACTGGATGTCTCAATCCAGGCGCAGGTTGTCAATTTATTGAAGGATTTGCAAAACAAACTCGGTCATACATACCTGTTTATTTCACATGATTTATCAATGGTTCGTTATATTTGCGATCGTGTTGCCGTGATGTATTTAGGTGTCCTGGCAGAAATGGCGCAGTGTAATGAGCTCTACACCAATCCGCTGCACCCGTACACTCAGGCTTTGCTTTCGGCAGTTCCCGTCCCAGATCCTAATATCGAAAAAGATCGCCAGCAAATAATCCTGTCTGGTGATGTACCATCGCCATCGAGGGTTTATCCGGGATGCAAATTCTTTAGCCGCTGTGGTCATTCCAAAGCTATCTGTGCAGAGGTTAGACCTGAATTTAGGGAAGTTGATTCTGAGCACTATGTCGCCTGTCACATGGTGTAAAGAATAAGTGTTTCGATTTAGCAGAAATGATTTTTGAGAATTAACCGCTGGAAGGAATAGTACATGAAGAAAATTATCCGCACTCGTAGGTTGTTAGATTGTACAGGCTCACCGGTAAAAAAGGACTGGTCCTTAATTGTGGAAGACGGTGAGATTGTGCAAATGGGCCCATCAAAAGAAATTGATGAGCCAAATTTACCCATTCTGGATATGACAAATGGCTTTGTGATGCCCGGGTTCATTGATATGCACGCTCACTTTTGTTATACCGAGGACGCAGAATTCCAACAATCTAATCTGAACCCAAACAAAGTCAAAATGCTGAATTGTGGGCTTCGCAACGCCGAAGAATGGCTTTACCAGGGCGTAACCACAGCCAGGATCGTTGGGACCCCTTTTGACCTCGATCTTGAGCTTAATAATGTTTTGAAGAATCGTCCAGAATTAGGGCCAAGGCTTGTTTGTGCTGGCCATATGATGACCATGGTGGGAGGGTGCCGGGTGCCCTGGGACAAAATGAAAGAGGAAATCAATGGTCCCAACGAAGCGCTCACATTTACACGTAAACATCTCGCAAGGGGTGTGGATGTTATCAAGCTTTACATGACCACTCTCCTTGAGGAAAATGTTGCAGATTATCTAGAGAGAACGCTTTCATTGCCAGATGATGCGCCTGATACTGGGCGATGGGGGGCGTTAACTGAGGATGAGATTCGCGCAGTATGTGATGAGGTCCACAAAGTCGGAAGAACGGTTAGCGCCCATGTTGCACCCGAGTTCGGCATCAAAATCGCATTGAAAGGCGGCGTTGACACCATTGAGCACGGCTCAGATTTAGATGATGAGTGCATTGCATTATTCCTGGAAACGGGTGCCACACTGGTGCCAACATTGGAAGTCTCGCATCATCAATTTACCAACCCGGATATGTCCAAAGCACCTGCTGTTTTTACTAAATTTGCATTAAAACGGTGGGAACGACAAAAGACGATGTTGAAGAAAGCTTACCAATCCAATGTCAAAATCGCCACAGGGACCGACAGCGTGATGAGCGGGATGCATTATTTCCCGGAGGTTGAGCTCTTGGTTCACGAAATCGATATGACGCCCCAGGATGCGCTGCTGTGCGCGACCAGGAATGGTGCCGCAGCGATGGGCATTAAAGGCGAAAAAATTGGCACACTTGAGGTTGGAAAATTCGCTGATTAAATCCTTTTACGTGATGACCCTTTGGAAGACATTAAAAATATTCGCTCATTAGCCAAGGTAATAAAAGCCGGTGAAATCGTCGCTTCACCTTCGATTGAAGATTCAAGAGGAAAGGTTGGACACAGTGGATAAATTTGCCCTCAAAGCCAAAGGCTTTATTGATATTTCTGGCCAGGAGGCCCGGCTGCATAAAGATGAAATGCTTTTGATTGAAGGAGAGCGTATTGCGGGCTTCGTCAAATTGGCTGACTTACCGAGCGAGATTCAAGTTATTGATTTCGTTAATGGGTTTGTTCTCCCCGGTCTGGTTGATTTATGCTTTCTTCCTCACATGATGTTTGATGATGAAGGTGCACCGCCAGACAACTATGGTGAAAGCGTCTGGCATGCAAAGAACGCTTTAGCGAACTGGCTGCGCAGCGGTGTGACCACTGCCGCAACGATGGGTGCGCCTGAGCGATTGGATAAAGACCTGGCAGACTGCATCAAGCGTGAAATACTTACTGGACCGGAAATTATTCCAGCCCTGCAACCATTGGTTCCTGCTGGCGGGGCGGATTTTCCCTGGGGATACGGCGTTCGCGAGGTCAATGGGCAGGATGATGCTCGTCGGGCTGTCCGTGAACTGATCAAACAAGGTGCGGACCGGATTGTGGTCTACGCTGATGTCCCACTTGTTTTTTCAGCCGATCCCAATGTGACGGCCCGTGAGCGGTTGAATTTTTCCAAAGCCGAATTAAGTGAAATGGTCTCTGAAGCGAAACATGCGGGTTGTTTTGTTCATGCACAGGCGATCTCACGAAAAGCGATTGAACTGTGCGCAAGCGCTGGTGTTCGTTCGATTGGCTGTGGTTTCCAGTTGGATCGAGAACTGTTTCCAATTATGAGAGAGAACAATGTTGCCGTTGCGCCAAACCTGAGCCTGGGTTCCACAGTCGGTAAGTATGGCCCTGAAATTGGTATATCCAGATCAATGGTGGATCTGGTGGTTTCTCAGCGAATTTCCGGACAGACACTCCTGGAAGCGCGGGATTTTGGTATTGATATCGTGTGCGGCACCAATGCCGCGCTTATGCAGGGCGATGTTGTTGAAGAATGTTACTGCCTCAAGGAGATTGGATTTTCAGCACGCGAAATTCTCCAATCTGCAACTGTAAAAGCGGCGTCTGCAGTGAAGCCGTATTCGATTGTCGGCAGTTTTAAACAGAATAATTTAGCAGATTTATTGGTATTGGAAGGAAACCCCCTGGAAAATTTGGACACCTTAAATCAGATCAGGGAGGTTATGTTAAGGGGAAAGTTTATAAATCTCAATTCAGGAGGTGATGCCCGAGAATAATTTTGTAGTTAATCCTTTTTAGTAAATTAGCAGAGGAGTAAAGATGAAGAATAAGTTGTATAAAAGTCTTTTATTGATTGTGGCATTGATAATGGTTTTCACGGCCGGTTGTCAGCCAACCGATGTTGTTGAACCAACAGATGCCGCTGTGGAAGAAACTGATGAGGCTCCTGTTGAAGAGGAAACAGAAGCACCCGCAGACGATGATGACGTAACCGAAGAACCAACAGAAGCGGTGCAGGAGCCATCCGTCTTACGCCAACCCGCAAATGAGCCTAGCGGCCTCGACCCGGCATTAGGTGGATACGGCTACCAGGAATATGTCAGCCTGTATGAACCGCTGGTTGATTCCTTCTCGCCTTCCGGTGAGATCACCCCCCTGGCTGCTGAGAATTTCACCGTTTCTGACGACGTCCTCGTTTATACTTTTGTATTGCGTGAAGGCTTGTTGTGGAGCGATGGCACACCATTAACAGCGGAGGATTTCCGGCTTTCATGGCTGCGACAATTGGCTCCAGAAACAGCGTCCTATTCGCCACATGAGTTTTATCCCATTGTAAACGCCCAGGCTTACAATGCCGGCGAAATCACAGACCCCAATGAGGTTGGGATTACAGCCGTTGATGAACGGACTTTGGTGGTCGAGCTGGAACAGGCCACACCGCATTTCCTGTACTACGTTGGAAACACTAATTTCGTTCCCGTCCGCGTTGACCTGATTGAAGAGTACGGCGACCAATGGATGGAAGCAGGAAATTTTGTTGGTAACGGACCTTACATGCTGACCCAGTGGGATCACGATCAATTGTTGGTCCTGGAACCCAATCCCTATTACAACGGTATTTGGAAAGACTACGTTAAGGTGGATCGGATTGAGTACGTCCTGATGGCCGACGCATGGAACCAGGCTGTACCATCCTTTGAGACCGGTGAAGTTGATGTGGCGATTGTGCCTGCATCTGAACTCTCCCGTCTGCAAGAGGATCCTGAATACTCGGACATGCTGACAAATGTTTCAATTTCCGGATCCCAGGTCCTGATCATCGATACGAAGAATCCCCCAACGGATGATGTCCGTGTTCGTCAGGCGCTTTCACTGGCCATTGACCGACTCACCCTTGCCGATGCAGTCCTGCGCGGCGCTTATGCCCCGGCAGACTCTCTCAGCCCACCTGATCTGGCCAGCTACAACCCGGACGAGGCGTTTGGATATCAATACAATCCCGAATTGGCCGCCGAATTGCTGGCTGAGGCTGGCTATCCTGACGGTGAGGGATTCCCACCCTTTGAGGTTGCTTATTGGAGCGTTGATTTAGCATCTTTGGTAATGCAGACCATCCAGGCGATGTGGAAGCAAAACCTTGGTATTGACGTTACCTTGAATCCGATTGAGCCAGCCGCGATGCGTGACTGGCGGATCTCGAGGAATGAAACGCCCTTCAATATGTACTATGGTTTGAACTGGTGCGGTATTCCGGATGCCAGCGAATTCCATAATGCCTTATTTGATCCATCCAATTCGCTTAAACGTTCACGTTATGACAATCCTGAATATATTGATTTGATTCTGAACGCGTTCACTGAGATGGACACAGAAACCCGCAATCAGATGTACAAAGATGCGGAAGCAATCGTAAATGAGGAAGTACCGATCATTTCCTTGTTCTATGAAAGTCAGACTTGGTTAGTGCGACCTGAAGTTAAGAATTTCAAAGAGATTACATCTGCTGTGGCGTCAATGTTCCGTTACGCCCAGCCGCCAGGACTTGAAATCGAGTAAAACAAATCTAAAACTGGGGCATGGAATTTTTCCATGCCCCAATACACCATTTTATTAAAATCTGCAGGACGGTCCTTATGAAAAAATATATCCTGAGACGTTTGCTATTATTTATTCCTTCATTATTAATGATTTATACAATTACTTTCTTCTTGATGAGAGCCACGCCTGGCGGTCCATGGGATAAAGTTGGGCGGCCTTTGCCTTTGAATGTCATTGAGAATTTGAATATTAAATATGGTCTTGATAAGCCAGTATGGCAGCAGTATTTAATCTATCTGAAAAATGCTATATTTCACGGAGACCTGGGGGCGTCCTACAGCAGAATTGGACAGGGCGTAACTGGAATTATTGTTGATCGGTTCCCAATTTCATTTCAGCTGGGCGTCATGGCGATTCTTCTTGCATTGATTGGTGGTTTATCTTTAGGGCTTATCGGGGCGATAAAACACAACACAATATGGGATTCTGTTACGACTTTCTTTTCGATCATTGGCACATCCACACCTAATTACGTGGCAGCAACTGTTTTGATAACAGTGTTTTCCGTGTATTTAGGGTGGTTACCCACAGGAGGATGGGAGGGGATTCTATCCGATAAAGCCGTTATACCCGTGATCGCGCTGTCACTGGGGCCGATGGCTGTCATCGCCCGGTATACCCGTTCATCGGTCCTTGAATCATTGGGACAGGATTATATCCGCACAGCACGATCAAAGGGTTTGAAGAATATTATTGTGTTTGTCAGGCACGCACTTCGAAATGCATTGATCCCGGTTACAACAGTTGCGGGCATTAGTTTTGCTTCGGTGATAACAGGGTCATTTTTTGTCGAATCGATTTGTATTGTTCCTGGCATCGGCCGATATTTTGTGACTTCTGTTAGCGCACGAGACTATCCTGTCATTATGGGTACAACATTGCTTTATGCGGTCTTGGTGATGATCATGAATCTTGTCGTGGATATTGGTTATGCTTTTCTTGACCCCCGCATTCGGTACCAGTAGTAAAAATCATTTAATAAAATTATTGAAAGTTTGGTTATTATGAAGGATGCATTCTCTCGGTTACTGAAAAATAAAGCAGCTGTGGTCAGTTCAATATTTATCCTGG
>JBMCLF010000104.1:0-6117 GCA_048615215.1 Candidatus Brevefilum sp. | reverse complement strand
AGCCTTCGGCCTGATGTATTGGGTCACAGATGGGGCAATCTTCTTTCATACCATCACCGCCAATGTAAACCTGTTCCGTTGGGGAACAGTCTTGAGCTTCGCCAGGGATGTCCTGCGGAAAATGCCCTTCATTTTACTGCTAACCGGCGCATATCTGGCCGTTGGATGGCGCTTGACAAATTCTTATGCCCTTTTCTGCCCATATGTTTTGGCGAGCACCCTCGCATCTCTCACCATTGGCAAAGCTGGGTCCAACATCAATTACCTCGTTGAAATCAGCGCTGCCTTTGGCCTGTTGATGGGAGTGATCTTCGCCCGACTGACCGAAACCCTGGCTCTTGACCCCGAGCAAAAACCCAACATGGATTTTCCACCGGATGACATTCCAGAACCTGAAGACGTGCCGCGTCAGGTGAGGTGGAAGCTGTGGGCCAATCTGTGCATATTTATTGTGCTATCCGCCATCTTTATTCTTCAGGTCGCAGGGTTGTCACGGGACAGTTTGTTTGGGCCGATAGCCAGCCACAGAGACCGCATTAAACAACCTGGCAATGATTATGCATTTCTCGAAGCGAACATCAACCGGTCGGCAGAACAAGGCCCTGTGCTTGCAGATGAGTATATGGCAATGCTTCCGATGAACCGTATCCCGCTTTATATCCAACCCTTTGAAATGACTCAGCTCGCAACTGGTGGCCATTGGGATCAAAATCCTCTCATTTACGCCATCCAGGAACAAGAATTCCCGCTGATCTTAATCCATCATTTTCAATTCGATTCGGTTTATCTTGAACGGTGGACAACAACAATGTTAGATGCAATCTTTGATGCCTATGTTGCTGCCGATATACGCGCCAATTCCCTGCTCTATGAACCCAAGGACAATCAAAAGGTTGACTACCCTGAAAATCTGGTTTGCCCAGAAGTTCCTTTCAGGCTCCCGACCCAGGCAAATATGGGCATGTATTGGAAAAATGGCCAGCTATTAATGCTTGGGAGCGGCCGGTCCGGAGAGATTCCGGTTTATGCTGTCGCCGACGGCCTGCTCTACCAATTCCCTTCCTGGGAAACCGCCGTTGCAGTTCGCCATAAAGATCCTCTGGACAATGAGAAATTTATCTGGTCCTTCTACGGTGATCTTGCGCCAGCTCATAACAGTGAAAATCCATACATTGAATCGCCTTTTTTGGGCGCGGGAGGAGTGCCCGTCAAAGCAGGGGACCTGATCGGCTATCAGGGCCGCTGGCTGAGCCCCTCACAGGCAACCTGGGTTCACCTCCGCTTCACACTCCTGCCTGGAAATGGAGACGGTGAATTCCCGGAAGCGTTCTTGCCAATATTTGACTTTAACGCTGATTTGCCCGGCCCAGAAGAACAACAACGCCTGGGACTTGATGGTCCATTATCTCTCACCACATACACCGGCCTGCCTCAAAGCGAGTTCTTCGGCATTCTGGATTTCCTGCCCTTTATTTGTGAAACGGAGGCTGATTGATCATGCCTGAGAAGAAAAAGAACCAGACCCTGTTGATTATTCTGACTGTATTCCTATGGTTGGTGAGCGCCATTGGGGCGTTTTTATTGATCATCCCAATTCTTGATTCAATTATCACCATCTATGCCGCATTTTGGGCTGACACCGACCCTTTGAGCCAGGCTTATTTCCTGGGGGCCTCCATCCGCCAGGGCGGAGTGCTGATCCTGGCTGTATTGTTCGTGATCGGCGTGATAGGCGGGGCAGAACATCACGTGCAAAACTTCAACACACCCAAATCCTGGCATTTCATGTTCCTGACCTATGCAGTCGAACTGAGTTTATTCCTGTTTACAATATTTTTCTGATAAAATGGTTGGGTTGCGACCATTCATCTACCCCAAACTTAATGAGGCGATATGCTAGATTTTCTTAAACTGGATTTTCAACCTGAAGCAAACCCTGAAGCGATCATTCAAAGAGGCCCTGTCCGCTTTACAGTACTGACCTCAAGACTTATTCGCCTGGAATATGATCCCACCCAAATATTTGAAGATCGTCCCACCCAGGTTGTCTGGTACAGAGATCTTTCCGTCCCTGAATTTACTTCATCGGTTGATGACGAGACCATCCGGATAGAAACCGAACACCTCCTGCTAACCTATCAGATCCAGGATTTTGGTTTTTATCACCGATTTCTACAGATAAAATTAAAAGACACTGGTTTCATCTGGAATTTCGGGCAGGAGAACAAAACCAACCTGGGCGGCACCGTCCGCACTTTGGATCGGATCGATGGGGCCACACCGCTCAACCCTGGTCTGGTATCTCGCACAGGCTGGTCCCAACTTGACGACAGCGGCTCATTGGTTTTTAACGAAGATGGTTGGCTTGAAACCCGTCAGGCGCATCCCAATGCCAAAGACCTGTATTTTTTTGGCTATGGACAGGATTACACAACATGTATCGTGGACTTCCAAAAGCTCTCAGGTAAAATCCCTCTTCTGCCGAGGTTCGCACTGGGCAACTGGTGGAGCCGTTACTGGGAATATCAACAGGATGAACTCATCAATCTGATCCGAGAATTTCAGCATCATGAGATCCCCCTTTCAGTCTGTGTCGTGGATATGGATTGGCACATTACAAATACCGGCAACGAAAGCTCCGGATGGACAGGTTATTCATGGGACCCCAACCTTTTCCCCAACCCCCAGCGATTCTTGGACGAGATTGATGTAATGGGGCTCAAAACAGCCCTGAATTTACATCCGGCCGCAGGTGTCCACCCGCACGAAGACCGCTACGAAGAGATGGCCAAAGGTTTGGACATAGACCCTGATACCAAAACGCCGATCCCCTTTGATATTGCAGATCCAGAATTTACAAAAGCCTATCTTGACATTCTGCACCATCCCCTTGAGGAAATGGGCGTGGATTTCTGGTGGATGGATTGGCAGCAGGGCACCAGGTCAACACTGGAAGGGCTGGACCCGCTTTTCTGGCTCAATCACCTCCATTTCTACGACCTTGCTCGGGATGAAGAGAAGCGCCCCTTCATTTTTTCTCGCTGGGCTGGTTTGGGCGGCCATCGCTACCCCATTGGTTTCTCCGGAGATACCTACACCAGCTGGGAAACGCTTCAATTTCAACCGTTTTTCACCGCTACCGCCGCCAATGTCGGTTTTGGCTGGTGGAGTCATGATATCGGCGGTCATATGGGCGGAGTCGGAGACCCAGAACTTTACCTGCGCTGGGTGCAATATGGTGTTTTCAGCCCGATCTTCCGTTTACATGCCACCAAGAATGAATATTTGGAGCGCCGCCCCTGGGGATTCAACGCGGATACAGAGATAAAAGCCGCCAGGGCCAAGCGCATGCGACATGCCCTGATCCCTTATCTCTACACCGCCGCATGGGTCAACCATAAGGAGGGCATTCTCCCCATACGGCCGATGTATCACCTATATCCGCAGGAAAGTAATGCATATCTTTGTCCAAACCAATATACATTTGGCAGTGAGTTATTTGCAATACCATTCACTACCCCCTTGGATGCTCATACTCGGTTGAGCCGGCAGGTTGTCTGGCTGCCAGAAGGCGATTGGTTCGACTTTTTTTCAGGTGAGCATTATAAAGGAGATGGTTGGCTCCCTCTATATGGCGATCTTGACCGCATCCCGGTGTTCGCACGCGCTGGCGCAATCGTACCCCTTGCTCCTTCCTCTGTCAGCTTTGGGACACCTCTGCCTGATGCCCTGACAGTTAATATCTTCCCCGGTGCAGACAATGCTTACACCCTTTATGAGGATGACGGCGAAACCCTGGAGCACCAAAAAGGTGCCTGTGCTTTGACAAAATTCAGCCTTGCCTGGAAGGAAAATAGAGTTCGGTTTACCATTCATCCTGTGGAAGGCGAAATAAACCTTCTCTCAAGAGAAAGAATTTATAAGTTAGTCTTCCACGCCGTCGAGAAACCAGAAACGGTCACAATTTTATTAAACGGTGAAGAAAAGCCGCTCCAATGGCGTTATATTGAGGATGCCCACCAACTGGTGATCACGGATATCAACCTTTCTGTCAAAGGGAAATTGGAGGTTCAAATCCGATCTCAACGAGATCTGCTGCACACAGGTGATCGCCGTAAAGCAGTCCTGGAGACAATGCTGGAAGCTTTTGCACTGGATGCTGAAGTAAAGAAGCAGTTCAAACAAACACTTGACACATTTTTGGAGGATCCCACACTACTGGTGAACCTGGCCGACAGGATGGAAGGTGAAGTTGGTTTATCAAATAATTACGCTAATTAATCAGCAGCAAATTTTCAGTTTTCAATAACATCCTTATGGATTACATAATTATGATTCTTGCCCAGAAAAAGACATCTTACTTTCAGCATGAGGGCTTTAGTCCAACTGATATCAATAGAGATATCGATAAAATACGAGTTCTATTTTTGATGATTAGTATGCCAGACCTGCACCAACAAACATTACCGAATCTTTAAGACAATCAATCCAAACAAATTATCGGTTTCACATGTTTCGACTCAGGATCCAGTTGAATCCCAAAGTATTCTCCGGGCTGGATCAAGTTCGCCTCAAGCAATGCCGGATCTTCCAATAACTGTGGGTCGTAGGGTGCAACACCTAGGGTAACATGCAGCCAATCCTGTTGAAAAGTACGTCCAGCCCACGTGGACTGGTAGCCAATCACTTCTCCGGCATCAACGGTCAGGCCGTCTGCACCGATGGGAATGTCCTCAGCGATCAACGCGTCGCCATTACGAAAAGAGCGCATCTCGGTGTAATACACAATCACCCGCTCACCGGGGTTCAGGGGATCATCGTGGACCATAACCAGGCTTCCTTCGGGAAACTGCTCAGGGCGGAAGGCTTCTCCAAATGCAATAGCCTTAACTGGAACGGTGCCCTCTGCGCCAGTGCCATAAAGCGACAACCACCCATCCTCATAACGGTAACCCATGGTGGCATCCGTTGGAAGCGGCCAAAGACCTCCAGTGCAATCACTTGGCGCTTCAATCCGTTGAGAGGTCTTGGGTTTGTATGCAAAGGTATTCTCAAACTGGCCCGCAAGCCGATAGTTGGCCCGGATAGCTTCAAGCATCTCTGGTGTCCAGCGTTCCTGTAAGGCATGTATCCACCACGAATCTTCCTGCAGAAGGATTACGGAGAATTTTTCTTCTGTGATTTGATTGATCAGGATTTTCTGGTCAAAAAGTCCAGCTATCGCCAGTTGCGTAATCTCAAACGGCTGTAAGTACAAATTCTTATCGTTCAGTGTGATCATGCCCATGTATTCATCTGCGAGAATTGGCCGGTCAGCATTTTGAGCTACCAGTTCTTCCATTCGCTGCAGCTCTTCAACGGCCTCCTGGCGGGCATCCAGACCGTCCCGGGTATGCTCTTCAACCTCTCTTATAAAAAGGATATTTTGCCATGCCAACAACGCCAGGAAGCTGCACAGGAAAACAGCCAACCATGGTCTCGCCAAACGACGATTTAAAACATGAAGGCCAAACCCCATGATCAGGCTCAATCCGGCTGCAAATTCCAGAAAATAATTGACATTGGAGCCAATTTTGCCAATCGTCATGGCACTGAAAAAGCCGCCAAAGACAAAACCCACCAATAGAGGCCAGCCATTGACCCTGCGAAAAGAAAGCAGGAGGCCCAGAACTGCAATAATAAAAAGAAAAGGTGCGATATCGAAGAAATTTCTGAAATTATTCACCATCCGCTCAACGCCAAAGGGATTGATGTTGGCCGACACGATGTTGAAATAGAATCCCCCGCCAGTCAGGGAATTTATCAGTAGAAATAAGGTCAGTGAAAGGCCTCCCACTAACCCAGTCAGGACTGCCGCTCGCTTCCAATCCTTTTGAAGAAGAAACAGAAAACCAGCAAATGGTGCTGCCAGGGCAAAAGATTGGCGAGTGTAAATAGCCAATACCAGGAAGATTCCCCCCAAGATCAGGTCTTTGCCGAAAAGGGTTTCAGGCTTTGGTTTGTTGAAAAGCACGAACAATCCGGTCAGGGCAAAAAACAATGCCAAGTGATCGATGCGTGCCAGAGTGGACCAGAGAATAACGTACGGAATATTAAAAAACATCAAAGCAGGGATTA
>JBMCLF010000103.1:0-6159 GCA_048615215.1 Candidatus Brevefilum sp. | reverse complement strand
ATTTGAGGATGGCTTTACGGCCTGCCTGGAGTTTGTCCCAGGGGAGAGCGGTTTCCAGCGTGTCGAGGGCGTAACCTAACTCCCAAAGGGTATTACGAAGGTAGGGTGTGAGAAAACGTTTTTCCATCCAGGCTTCACCCAGGTAATATTTCACCAGCATGCCTTTGTGAGAACGCACAATGTGCGCCAGCTGACGGCCGGCGAGTCGGTTGGTTGCCCTGTTCCCTGTCAATCCATATATCAGCATGCAGCGTTCATCACCCTGCCCGAACAGGTTCAACCCCCTTTTTGCCAGTTTCACAAGTTTTTCCTCACCCGAAAGCTGGAAGGTGGTTTCGGTCTCGAGGGGGTCGCTGAGTCGGACCATGGACAGCGAGAGTTCAGCCTGTGCAATCTGACGCACTGCCTCAGCACCGATGGCAAAATTCGGAAAGAAAGCGGCATAAAAGTTTTCTTCTTCAGGCAGCCGGCTAATGCGCATGGTCGCCCTGCTCAAGATACCCAGACGGGCTTCAGAGCCGAGAAGGATATGCCTTAGGTCGGGGCCTGCAGCGCTCTTGGGCACCCTGAGGGTATCTATGGGGCCGGAGGGGGCCTCCAAATGTCCGGTCACAAAAAGGGGTTCAATCCTGCCGTAGTGATAGGATTGTTGACCGACGGAACGGGTCACAATCCAGCCGCCCAGCGTGGAGTATTCCCATGACTGGGGGAAATGCCCGAGGATATAGCCATGTTTTTCAAGCTGGCTCTCCAATTGAGGGCCACTGACCCCAGCACCGAAAGTTGCTTCCAGGTTGTTCTCATTTAGATCTAGAAGCTGGTTCATCCGGCTAAGATCGAGACTGATGGACGCCGGGCCTTCACCGGGAGGCGTGAGATGACCAACCACGCTGGATCCACCGCCATAGGGTATCAGATTAAGCTGGTAACGTTCAGCAAAATGGATCAGGTCTCGGATTTCTTCATCACTGGTTGGATAAGCGACGCCATCCGGGAAGGTATCCACCAGGCCATCGTACATGTCCACCCAGTCATTGAGCGATTGGCCGCGCGCATGGCGAAGGCGTTCTTCGGCTTCTGTTGTGATCAGCGGATGATCGGGGAGTTTGCTTTCAGGGACTTTTTGGATAAGGTCTTCTACGGGGACATTTGATAATTTGAGCGGTACACCAACCGCCTGTTCGAGATATTGTTTGGCGGGTTCCGGGACCGGATAATCGGTGTTTGTGTTTCCCCACCCCTGAATACGCTTCATGGTTTCCTCCAATCAAGATTTCACATAAATTTGGTTTGCTGCCAAAAAATTAAACTCTCGCGCATGATCTCTTCTGTGAGTATCTTAGCGCCAAAGACGTCTTTTTTATCGGCTGAATCGGCCAATTTCTCGTAATAGCTGAGTGAATGCTGGCGGGCTGAAGGAATTGAGAAGTAAAAAGGTGCCAGATTGAGATACATGTCCTCAAATCCGTTCAGGATCATGATGAATACTGGATTTTCACTGAAAACAGTTAATTTATGCTGCAGGTCCCAATCGAATTGTGCGAATTGCTGAGGGGATTTTTTTAATTCAAAACGTCCCTCAAGCAGATTGGCAACTTTCAAAGGTGCATTGGATATGGCGAGTGCGGTGTACATGGGTGCCATCGCCAGGCGGACATTGAGCAGGTTGGGAATAAAATTATCAGGTAATTTGTCAGGATGTTCTGAGAGGGAATTCAGCACACCTAAACGGCCTTCCTTCCAATAGTCCCTGACTCGGGTGGGCTTACCCTGGTGGATCTCAAGCCAGCCGTCGCGGGCTAAGCGCTGGAGGGCTTCTCTCAGGGTTGGGCGCGTAATGCCCAGGGATTCGGCGAGCTCACGCTCACCTGGAAGGTGCGAGTTGATCGAAAAGGTCCCATCGAGGATGGCTTCAATCAGCCGATTTTCTGTGATCACGGCAGGTTTTTGAACGGGTTTCCAATTTCTTGTTGCTTCGGAAGTTTTCTGGTAAGTGGTCATACCAGTATAATAAAGTAGATTTTGAATTTTGACAAGGGGGGAAAGAAGGTGAATGGTGAAAAGTTGATGTCACCATTCACCATTTACCAATTACAATTCCTTTTCATACAACCGGTGTTTCTTATGAAAATCGATATCCAGGTTGGCCGTTTCCAGCTGCATGTTGATATTCTCTTCGCGAATTTGAAGCAATTCGCCATAGGAATATTGATCGATTTCGAGGACGCTTTTGTAGATCTCATTAAAAAGGATAGCTGTCCCACCGAGCCGCTGGTACTCTTCAACAATCCCAATGCCGTTTAAGTCGATCCACTTTGTTCGATTTTTTTCAAGCATGATTTGCAACCATCCAAAGGGGAACAGGCGTCCATTAGTTCTTTGAAGGGCTTTACCGATATCAGGGTAAGCCAGTATCCAACCAACAGCCTTATCGTCTTTATAAATCAATTTCACCAGCCGGGGATCGGAAATCCATAAGAGCTGTGAAACCATTGTATCCATATCTTCGTCAGTCACAGGCGGATTGCCGGCTGGCACAGCCAGGGATTCGTTGTAAAGACGTTTAAATTCATCAAGCACTGCCCGCAGTTCTTTTTTGGTTTTGATTATCGGCGCATGAAGGCCGCGCTTCTCCTCGACCAATCGGGCTGTTTTACGGATCTTTTCGGGCCACACTGTACTTTCATCCATTCGGCCGGTATAGATGTCTTTGACTTTGGTGAAACCTAATTTTTCGACCAGGTCAGGGTAATAGGAGAGGTTATAAGGCTGGTTGAAGGCGGGTTGATATTCAAACCCTTTTACCAACATACCAAAGCCATCCAGGACAGTAAAACCTTTCGGTCCAAGTATGTGATTCAGGTTCTGATCGTACGCCCAATCAAATCCACGCTCGAACAACTCATCAGCCACTTGCTGGTCATCTATTGATTCGAAATAATAGAAAAAGGCAGTTTTTGATTTATGAAATTGGTTGTAGCGATGATTGTTGGCGACGGCCAATCTGCCAAGGATTTCACCATCCTCGTCTTTCGCCAGGAAAAAGGCGGCTTCTCCATAGTTATAAAAGGCGTAATTTGGTTTGAATATTTTTCGCATAGCCACTCTAAGCGGCGGGACCCATTGCGGTGTGTTCTGATAAAGTTTAAAAGGAAAATTGATAAATGCTTGGCGGTTGCGACGGTCAGCGGGATTGATTTGAAAGATTTGCATTGGGTTTGTCCTTGGCGTTAATAACACAGTCAAAAATTGAGGCAACAAAGCAGATTGCTATTGTTATCTGGCGTAATTATTAAATTAGATGTAATACCCTGAGGTTATTGAATATTCCAGTATTGCAATTTATCCACCCGAACTGTGAAGCCGGATGTGTTTGCATACGCGATCAGAAATCCAGTGTATCCATCAGAGTTGAGCGTGTTGTCGCTGGCGGTGCCTACTTCTTCACCATCGATATAGAGGGTGAAGGATGAACCTTCCATCCAGATGCCCACCCGGTGCGAATTGTTTTTGACATCATTCAGCGGTTCTGCAGACTGAAAAGGTTGAATTTGATGGATGTCCACATCCTCGGCCATCCGGAAGAATCCCCACTGTCCGCTGCAGGTGATTCCCATGAAGTAAAACTGCTGTCCGTCAGAACTGGATCGAACCACCAGGCCAAAACGGTCGTTGCCCGAACAATTGGACAATTCAACGGTCGCTTCCACATATGCATTGTGCAATTTGGGGCTGGAGACATACCAGCTGTGCCAGTTGGGATTGTTTTTTGCCGTCAGGGTTAATGCACCATTGACCACCTCGAAGGTGGCTTGCGGGGAATCAAAATCCCAGGGACTTGTAGAAGCGCTAAAATCCTGTGTCCAGGCAGGTGTACCTAATAATTGTGCAGGGTCATTGATATCCTGAGTGGCAGTGGATGTCGGGGTTGACGTTGTGGTTGCAGTTTGGGTGAGTGTGGCTGTTGGGTCAGAAATTGCTGAGGTTTGAGTCGGTTGAGGATCTTCTGCAGTTGGAATCTGGGTTTCGGTAGGCGCTTCAGTCAGCAACCTTGCAACCTCTGTAGCGATCAGATCAGGTGTTGAGGCTTGATTTCCGGGCAAGTTACAGCCGGTAAGCAGAATTAACAGGAATAGAATATTGAGATAAAAACTGATTTTGTGTTTCATGACTTTCTCCTTGGTTTGGTAAACCGGAAACTTAATTCATTATAAATGTTAAGAATCCTCTCCGCAACTATCGATTATTATAATCGGCGAACTTAATCATCTTTAAAACGCTTCTATCGTTACCTGAACTTTCCAGAAACTCAAGTATAATCACCCTTGGAAATTCATTTTATTCATTAAAGGACGGTCTTATGGATATTTTTAAAAAGTGCTACGAATACTCAACAGTAAGAGATGCAAGGGAGAGCGGGATTTATCCGTACTTCATCCCTCTTGATGAAAATGAGGGGACGGAGGTAATTTTCGAAGGCCGCAGTGTGATTATGTGCGGTTCTAACAACTACCTCGGCCTTACCACTCATCCCAAAGTCCGACAGGCGGCAATTGAAGCCACCGAACGTTACGGCACAAGCTGCACCGGTTCCCGATTCTTAAATGGAAATATGACGTTGCATGAAAAATTGGAAGCCGAATTGGCGAATTGGGTTGGCAAAGAATCGGCGCTGGTGTTTTCTACAGGTATGCAGGTTAACCTCGGCACGATCAGCGCGGTGGTTGGGCGTGGTGATATTGTGATACTCGATAAGGAAGACCATGCAAGCATTGTTGATGGCGCTTTTTTAAGCGGCGGGAAGATCGAACGCTACCGCCATAACGACATGGACCATCTGAAACGTGTCTTAGAATCTTTGCCTGAGGATAAGTCTAAATTAATGGTTGTGGATGGTCTTTTCAGCATGGAAGGTGATATTGCCCCACTGCCTGAATTAGTGCCGCTATGCAAACAACACGGCGTACGCCTGATGGTAGATGATGCGCATGCGATGGGCGTGCTGGGCGGGGGCAGAGGAACAGCAGCGCATTTTGAAATGACGGAGGAAGTGGATTTAATCATGTCCACATTCAGCAAATCCTTTGCTTCTCTGGGCGGGTTCATTGCGGGCGATCATGATGTGATCGATTACATTAAACATCACGCACGAAGTTTGATTTTCTCGGCTAGCATTCCTCCTGCGAACGCGGCAACGGCACTAGCGGCGCTTGAGGTTATGCGTGAAGAACCTGAACGGATTGAACGGGTAAATGAAATTGCCGAGAAGATGCGGGAAGAATACAATCGTCTGGGATTCAATACCGGTGATTCGGTTACACCCGTGATACCAATTATTATTGGTGACGATGAAATGACATTCATGACCTGGAAGCTGCTATTTGAGAATGGTGTGTTTGTCAATCCAGTAATATCCCCTGCGGTTGCTCCGGGGCGTCAATTGCTTCGCACCAGTTATATGGCCACTCATAGTGATGAGCAACTCGATCGAGTCCTTTCGATCTTTGAAAAGGTCGGAAAACAATTGGATTTGATATAGGGGTATTGATGAAAATAAAAAAACAGCGGTCATTGTGACCGCTGTTTTTTTAATGATGTAGAGAAGCTCAGGGATTTTCCCAATAACGAATCTGGTCTACCCAAACGGTAAATTCATCTGTCACCTGGCCGCCAACGAAAACTCCAAAGCTGCCTTCGAGAAAGGCATCGTCCTCGACTTCATTGACTTCCTGGCCGTTGATGTACAAAGTGAGTTCATCGTCGCGGGCCAGGATCCCCAGTTTATTGACGGAATCTTCACCTTCAACGATGGCATCGCTGGCAGTCCAGTTGACCGGGAAGTACATGTTCTGACCATCCCAACGGCGCAGGCTGTATCGCCCATCACAGGTGATACCAAACAGGTAGCCTTTGTTGGCGTTGGCTTTTGCCGGTACCCGGAAGATCAGTCCGTAATGGTCACCGTCCTCGCAGTCCGGTGTTTGCATGGATGCTTCGAGGTAGAAATCTGTCAGGAAAGGCCAGGAAAGCCGCCAACCATCCAAATCTGTTTCTGCTGTCAACTTCAGGTAGCTGTTCTCAAAAGCGATGGTTGTGTACTGGTTGAATCCCGTGGGCCAGTTATCATCATTTGACATGTCATCCGTCCAGTCAGGATCG
>JBMCLF010000102.1:0-6182 GCA_048615215.1 Candidatus Brevefilum sp. | reverse complement strand
AGCCTATTATCTGACCTACCGTCAGGGTTTAAAGGAGGGCGGAATAGCATGGTTTGTCGGTCCAGAACTGGACGACTTTGCTCTCAGAGAAGGCTTTGATGCCGAATCTCACCCGTCTAGGATCAGGCTGACATCGATGGATGGCCCTTTTGGCGAATGGTTGCGCGAGCAATCGGTAGAATTCGGGGTTGAAGTCGAGGAAGTCGATCGTATCACTTCAGTGGAAGGACATGAAGTGCCTGAGGAACAGTTTGATGATATCATCCTGCTTTCGCCAACTCCGGATTTGATTGAGAAAGTCAGCCCCTACCTTTCTTACCATGGTGTGCTGGTTTTCTCAGCTGCCAGTGCATTTGAACGGAATGTTGAAGTGGATGTCGGTCGGGTGCATTATAATCGCTGGTTGTTTTTAGGCGGTGATGAGAAAGATATCAGCGAAATATATCGTAAAGCACCTGCGCGAACTGGCCTTTCTCCTGGTGGGCGTGCCATGTTTTTGGGCGCAGGCGGCCCCATGGGGCGGATGCATGTGCAGCATGCGATCGAATCACAGCATCCTCCATCTGTCATTGTTTGTTCTGACATCAGCGACACGCGGCTCAAAGATATCGACGAGACCTTTGGGGGTGAAGCGCAGGCTAAGGGGATTGCATGGCATATTGTTAACCCGATGGCTGTGGAAGGTCTTAAAAAAATTGTGAGTAAGGTTGATGGCACGGGCTTTGATGATATCATCATGCTGGTGCCAAATGCAAAGGTAATTGCTGAATCAACACGCTGGCTGGCTCATGGTGGCGTTATGAATATTTTTGCAGGTGTTCCTCGCGGAACCATGGCGGAAATTGATCTGAATGAACTGGTGGAAAAGGATATTCGGTTGATTGGGCATTCCGCCTCGACGATTGAAAACATGCTGACCATGCTGCAAAAGGTTGAGGATGGTGAACTGAATACCAACCGTTCAGTGGCTGCTGTGGGTTCGCTCTCTGCAGCGAAAGATGGGATGCAGGCGATGATTAATGCGACCTATCCTGGGAAAGTTGTAATCTATCCAAATATCATGGATCTACCGCTTACAGCTGTGTCTGAGTTAGGATCTATCCTGCCGGAAGTGGGTTCAAAATTGCAGGGTGGGCGCATTTGGACAAAAGCAGCCGAACGCGAATTATTGTCAATCATGGCTTTGGGTTAAAGCAGGGCGTGCTCATTTTGTTTAGTATTTGTTAACAGTCTGGAGCTCAAGGCAGAACTGGGAATTTGATTACGCCAATTTTGAATCAACCTGAACTAATAAGGTCAATTGATCTTGAATCGAAAAAACCGCCCGGGGTGGCGGTTTTTTCATTGAGGGAGAGAAATATTGGAGATTGTAAGATATTGCTTTCTTACAACAGTCGATTCTTCTGGAGGAAGAATCATGACAATTTGTATCTAAATAATACAATATATACAGGCAATTGTCAAGAGCAATTTGCAGTTGTTTGTTTCAAAACAATTGTATTGCTTTTCTTCTCGAATTAAGATCTTCAGTGGTAAGTTTGTGTGCAGAAGGCTTGGGCTTTCTTAAAGCCAAAGATTTACTTTTGCAAACTTGAGCTTGATTTGTTCATAAAACCTGATGCAATCCTTACTCAGTAACTTCGAGGTAGGAAAGCAAATTGCCTTGTTTATCAAGCTGCTGGGTGGTGGCGGAGGCTACGATTAGCAATTTTACTGGTGTTGCATTACTTTTATTCTTAAGAAGGGTACCCTTGAAGCTCGTAAGGTGGGCGCTGTCTCCTTCCTTGAGAGTCACCGGTTTTTTATTCGGGATTTCGATTTCAAGTTGACCTTGTTTAACGAGGATAAAGGTTTCACCTTTTTGCAATTGGATGTTCTCCTGCTGTGAAGCAGGGGGGATACGGGCCAGAATTGCTTTAAAGGAAAGGTTGTCCTCCGGTGAGAGCAGGAATAGTGTTGGTTCTGCGGAAGACCCATAACTATCCAACTCATCCCTTTGTTCATCCCGGACGATGTAGGCGTCTTCTTCCTCAATGTCCTGAAAAATTTGGAACAGGCGCACATGGTAAAAATTCGCCAATTTGTTCAGGTTTTCAACAGAGATTGATGCTTTATCGCGTTCTATCAAGGAAATGAATGATATGGAAAGATCTGCGCCTTCTGCGACTTCATTGAGCTTATATCCTTTTTGGTGCCTTAGTTCACGTAACTTCTGTCCTAAAGTAGCCATAATTTTTCCTTTCATATTAGTTACGTAATTTTACCTTTAAAATCAACATATTTGAATATCTTTATGGTATTTTGTAAAAGGTTAACAAATAAATCATTTTTGACTTGACCGTGTCCTGGGCGGTGTTAAAATGGGATTAGATTAAATCAGATTGGATATTTCAATGCCAGAAAGCAAGCGGCCAAGTCCGACTGTGGAGGACACGCTGGAGGTAATCTACACACTCACTCGTGATGGTGAGCGTGTGTTCGGCGCGCGACTTGTTGAATCTTTGGATGTGTCACCGCCAACTGTGGCGGCGAACCTTAAACGAATGCAGCGCGATGGTTGGATCGCCATTAATAACCACCGGGAAATTACATTGACACAACAAGGCCTAAAAATGGCCATGAGCGTGATTCGCAGGCATATGCTCACGGAGTGGATGCTTTCCAGAGTACTCAAGCTGCCTCTTGCAGAACTTCACCGGGAGGCGCACCAGATTGAACACACGCTTTCAGCTGAAGTGGAAGAAAGACTCAATTCCGAGATGGAAGATCCCAGTCTGTGCCCTCATGGAAACCCATTGCCTGGCCATGAGAAGGCCGTAAGCCATCGGAAGCCGCTATCGGATTTGGTTTCAGGCGGTCAGGTGGTTATCAAGCGAATTCATGAAAACCTCGATGTCCAGTACGACGTCCTGGCGTTTCTCGATTCGCACGGATTGATGCCCGGTGCAAAATGTGAAGTTCAGGAGGTTCTGTCGTTTTCTGCCGTTTAATGAAACGATCCATGTTCTGGTTGATGGTCGAGATGTTGTATTGGGATTAAAATTGGCAGCTAATATCTTTGTTTTAGCTGAAAAGCCAATCAGACTTCAATAGTAGGTAATATTTTTCAACGGAAAATCCATGCACCCACCTAAAATTACAATTTTTGATTCTAGCAATCCTCTTCACAGAACAGCCCAAGCCCTATTTGAGTCGGTTAAATCGGTCCCTTTGATTTGTCCCCATGGCCATGTCAACCCCGGATTGTTTTCCCGGCCAGGTGTTCGATTTACGAACCCGGCAGCCTTGTTTATCCTGCCAGATCATTATGTGTTACGTGTTTTAGTCTCCCAGGGGTACTCGTTTGAGGAGCTGGGAATCTTTCCTTTGGGTGCGGAAAATCCATACTACGACCCACTGGGAGTCTGGCAGGTATTTTGTGAGAACTTTTCTTGTTTCGACGGGACACCGACTGGATTGTGGATTCAAAATGAGCTCGCCATGGTGTTTGGGATCTACACAAAACCAGACGCATATAATGCTGGGAATATTTTCAAACAAATTCAGGATGCTCTTGCAAAAGAAGCTTATTCGCCGCGCAATTTGTTTGAACGCTTCAATATTGAAACACTTTGCACTACAGATGCTCCGGATAAACCCCTGGAATCTCATAAAGCCATCAAAGCTTGTGAGTGGAACGGGAAGGTCAGACCGACATTTCGGGCTGATAAGATCATCGACATTGGGTCACCGGATTGGCCTGGCAGGTTAGAGTCTTTGGGAGAGATCATCGGAAAAGAAATAACCACTTATCAAGATTATCTTTCGGCAATTCAAGAACGAAGGGAACAGTTTAAAGCGCTGGGCGCAATAGCGACCGACCATTCGGTTGAGCAACCTTATACCTGCCGGTTGACAACTGATGAAGCTGGAAGATATTTCCAGAAAGGCCTGAAACAGGGCATCACACCAGGTGAGGTGAAGCAGTTCACCGGCCACATGATTATTGAAATGGCGAAAATGAGTATGGAAGATGGCCTTGTCATGCAACTGCGCGGCGGCCCTTTTCGCAACCACAACCCCCATGTATTTGAGACATACGGCCCCGATAGGGGATTTGATCTTCCGGTGAGCGTCGAATGGACCCGCAACCTGAAGCCGCTGCTGGACACCTGTGGTTTGGATCCTCGCTTGCGGATAATTTTGTTTTCACTGGATGAAAGCTGTTATTCCCGCGAGCTGGCCCCCATGGCTGGTGTTTATCCGTCGATAAAACTGGGCCCGCCCTGGTGGTTTTATGACAGTCCGAACGGCATGATGCGCTATTTTGATACTGTCATGGAGAGCGCGGGGTTTGAGAACACGGTGGGCTTCAACGACGACACCTCCGCTTTCCTTTCCATTCCGGCCAGGCATGACCTCTGGCGCAGAATGTCTGCACTATGGCTGGCAAAATTGGTGCATCAGGGGCAGCTTGACCAGCCGGGTGCAGAACACCGCATGCTGGATCTGGCATATCGCCTGGCCAAAACCGGCTATAAGCTGGATTGACACAACGATCTCCATGCTTTAATCTTTCTGGTGAACCATTTCGTATAGAATTGGAATTTGCTGTTTCAGAAAATCATAATCCGTCCGCCAGACAAATACACCTCCCACACCGCCGTATTCAAAGGCCACGATTTCTGGTTCCCGCCAGTGTCCAGAGCGGATTTCACCCAAAGCCCACTCAAATAAATCCCAATCTTCCCGCATCATTTGAAAATGGTCGGTGAGGATGCCGTTGTGCCATCTGACACCGGTTACATGTAATTCCACCAATCGATCAACTGGCAAGGCTTCGATGTAATCCCTGACATTGATCCCAAGCGAGTGGCAGGTGATTTTTGCATGAGAAAGGTCGAGCAGGAGCATGCAATTGGTATCAAGAATCACTTGTGAGAATGTGGAGCGGTTGGCAGCCGGAAGGATGTTCGGTGTGGCCTCAGTGTAAGGGTAATGTTCCAGTGCAACACATCCTTCGCCGAGATGTGCCGTCATCAGGTTGATTTCCTCACGCCAAAGCTGGTTGATCTCCGCAAGCGCTTCTGGGTTATCCGGATCGAAATCATCGGGTGTCACAAGATGGGTGTTGACATGGGGGGTATAAGTATGCTCTTTCAGCCGTTTGATCCTTGAAAAATCAACCTCGAAGGTTTTCCCAAGGCCTGCTTTCAGGTCATAATGCAAGGTGACTGGCCCAAGGCGCTCTGCTTCAGCGATCATTCCCTCCCAATCCGGGCACTTGATCAGGTCAATATCTACAGCGCCTTCTTCGAGTAATTGGCATAGAGGGGTGGAATAATTAACGGCGAATTTCATACGGCTGAGTTGTCCTCAACTTCGAATGAATCATCAGGACGCCAGGCGGGAACGCATACAGCCAGGAACACCAGGTCTTCTGACCCAGGGTTTGAGATTTGATGGACTTCAAAGGGTTCAATCAACACTGCTTCGCCGGGTGATAAATTAAATTTATGGGAATCAACCTCCAAATCTGCGGTGCCGGAGAGGATCAGATAGGATTCTTCAGACCCTTTATGATAGTGGGGGAGCGAGCACTTTCCAGGTGCGATGGTCACCCTGGCAAGGCTATGGCTCTCCACCCCGCCGGCATTGATTCCGAGAATTTCCTGGACGTCTTCGCCATGGGGGTTTGTAATTAAGTCTGGAAGATTAGATTCTCTTGTGATTTGCATGGATCCTCATTTGCCTCAGTGCTTTACTCAGTTCCAACGGGCTCAGGTTTATTGAAGACATCATATTGCGCTTCCAGTTCCTGGCGGAATTGCTGTGTGTACAGATTGTAATACTTCCCTCTTTTCTGGATCAATTCGCGGTGGTTGCCCATTTCTTCAATTTGACCATCTTCGATCACAAGGATTTTATCGGCGCGTTTGATGGTTGAAAGCCGGTGTGCAATGACAAAGCTCGTGCGGCCTTCCATCAGACGATCCATACCCCGTTGAATGAGCGCTTCGGTGAGCGTATCGACGGAACTGGTCGCTTCATCCATGATGAACAATTCAGGTTCAGCCAGGATGGCGCGGGCGATGCTGATGAGCTGTTTCTGACCGACAGAAAGCAGGTTGCCGCCTTCACCGACATCCTGGTCGTAGCCGTTTTCAAATTGCATGATGAAAGAATGTGCCCCAGCTAATTTT
>JBMCLF010000101.1:0-6187 GCA_048615215.1 Candidatus Brevefilum sp. | reverse complement strand
GGCAGCACGCAATTGACCTGGACATTTTCTCCTTTGAGTTCAGCTGCCATGCTTTCTGTCAAACGCAGCAATGCCCCTTTCGCAGCGGCATATGCGCCAGTTTTAGCGCCCCCCGATAAACTGGAACGAGACCCAAGCGTGATGATCTTTCCGCCACCACTTTCAAGCAGGTGGGGCACAAAAGCGGCCGAAGTGTTCAGCATCGTTTTCACATTCAGGTCTATCATCTTTTGAAATGTTTCTGGATTCAGTTCGTAGACGGGGTCGCCAGAAGTGAACCCGCCAACGGTATTTACAATCACATCCACCAAACCTATCTGTTCTCTGACGCGCTTTCCCAGATCCAGGACCGCCTGTCGTTCAGTGAGATCCACGCCTTCAAAATAATGGACAATTCCCTGAGTTTCAATCGAATCAAATCTGCCAGGCAGCCTGCCCATACGATGGTCAAGGGCGAGAACCGTTCCACCTGCAGCAAGAAATGCTTCAACGACTGCCGAGCCTGAATTGCCGGCCGCACCGGTAACTAAAATTATTTTTCCTTGATAATCAAACATACATGTCCTTTCTATAATTATGGTTCTGCGACAATGAATGTTCGGTCCAACCAGGCCTTCCATTTCCTTTCTGAAATGCCAGAACGGAAAGCTAATGTCCTGTTAATCGCAGATCTCTTCTCAAAGAGTCTTACCAAATCAGGGGCAGGTTCAAATGTCCCCCGAAAATCATGGAAAATGCGATTGCCGTCAAAATAACACCAGGGCGCGAGTTGATAGGACTGATCTTCACCGCTTTTGGAAACCGAGAACGCCAGATTTTTTCTTTTTTCACAGTTTTCAATAATGCGCACATAACTGTTGATCTGCTCCTCAAAATCCATATGGTCATGCATAAAACGTAATGTCTCCTGGCAGACCTGCGAGCCATTCTCCATAATCTGCAGCACATGATCAACCGCTGAATTCGTATCGCCGTAATGCACTTTGGCGATGAGATCATCCGGCATCAATGTCCGATGAACGCCAACCCGAGCCACAATACTCGGTGTTCCGCAGGCCAGGGATTCATAAGCGACATTTCCAAAGGCTTCCACGATATTGCCCAAACACAGCGTCACCATGCCCAGGCTGTAAAGTTCAGGCATACGTTCGTTGGGCAGCCAGGGAATAAACTGAAAATGGTCATTTACACCCAGTTCTTTCATCAATTGGAGCATCTGGTTGTGATATGTTTTTTCTCCGCTTGAGACCATTCCATCAATCCATTCGGGAACCAATATTTTAATATTCGATAGTCCCTGCTTGTGAACCAGACTCTCCGCCAAACGCACGGTCTCGGACAAACCCTTACCCGGTTCTGGCCTGTGGGGATGCAGCAGGATCACGTCCCGTTCTGGATCAAGACCCAAATCCTGGGCTAGAGTTTCCGGGTTACTAGGGAAAAACTGTTTGAAATCAATCCCATTATTCACCTGATGAATGCGGTTTTTTAGATCTGGGAAGAAGCGGCCAGCCGTTTGTTCAATGATTGAGGCGGAATAAGGCGAAACACAAATAACCTCATCTGCTTTTGTAACAAAACTCCCTAAAACTGATTCAGGATAAATATTGTCTCGAAATGAGGATACGGTTGGGAGATCCGCATAAATATCCGGGATTAGCCACTCCCCATCATGAATATAAAATCGGTCCGCATCATTTAAGCCATGCCGAAGCCGTTCGGTGATTAAGGCCAGGTCGGGGCCGCTGATTGCGTACGGTTGGGGAAATGGAAGATCAAACGGCAGAACAGGAAATACCCTGACATTTTCTGCCCAAGAAAATACTTCCTGACTGGTATCAACCTGTGCACAATAAATCTCTACTGCGTGTCTCCTTCTTCCAAGATGTCGGGCGATATGAAATAAATGCTTTGAAGCACCCCCCGTGATCACATCAGGGAAAATGGGATTGATTGAAAAAATAATAATCTTCATTTCACACCAAATTTTTATTTGTCGGTACAATTACTTCATAAATCAGAAAGAGACGGTATATGGACAAAGTATTCATTAAAAATCTACAGGTTTACGGCATTCTCGGCATCCATCCTCATGAACAACGTTCACAACAGCGCATTCAAATCAGTCTCGAGGTGAAAACGGATATTCAAAAAGCCGCTGAGGCGGATGACATCCGCCAAACAGTCAACTATTCCACACTGACAAAACAAATCGTTCAATTTGTCGAAAATGGTCATTATCTTACAATTGAAGCCCTGATTGAAGCCCTGGCAGAAAAAATACTGAATGACGAGAAAATAGATAGCGTCTGGCTCCGGATCGAAAAGCCAAACGCTGTCCCAAGAGCCGATTCCGTGGGTGTAGAAATCACCCGAAGCAAAACATCCTAAAAGTGTAAGGTGTTGGCACCACGCGAAATATTGTCCAGGAATTCCATCCTTGTAGTGATTTCATCCCTGAAAACACCTAACATGGTAGAGGTGGTCATGCGGGCATCGTGCTTCTTGACACCACGCAACATCATACACATATGCAAGCCTTCGACCACCACGGCAACACCCTGCGGCCTGAGCACAAAATTGATGTATTCCGCAATTTGAGTGGTCATCCGCTCCTGGACCTGCAAACGCCTTGAGAATAAGTCGACGATGCGTGGAATTTTCGATAGCCCAATCACCTTATCTGAGGGGATGTAAGCCACATGGGCACGCCCCATGAAGGGCAGCATGTGATGCTCACACATACTGTAAAATTCAATATCCCTCACAATCACCATCTCGTCGTAATCCACATCGAAAACCGCTTCATTGATTAAGGCTCTCGGATCCATCCGATAACCGCCAAATAATTCCTGATAACTGCGCGCCACACGCCCCGGTGTTTTCAAAAGCCCTTCCCGATCAACATTCTCCCCAATCGCTTTTAGAATCGCACTCGTGGCTTCTTCAATAGCCTCAAAATCCATTTCTTCCTCACAAAACAAATCCGCCGCCTGCGCAAGTGGATCTTTACAATCTTCAACCATCGTGACCTCCTTACTATTTTTTATGAATTTATTCTAGCATATTAAAACACAAATAAAAGAAAACAAAACAGCCTGTACAGGGTTTTGTACAGGCTGTCGTGGTCCCATTAATTTTTACCCGAGTTCAGGTATGATAATCCCGTAGGTGCCATCACGGCGACGATAAAGGACGTTAAACTCACTGGTATTGGCATTGAAAAATAAAAAGAAATTCTCATGCCCAAGTAGTTTCATCTGCTCCACGGCTTCCTGCTCATCCATTGGCGCAAGCATGAACCTTTTTCTTCGGGCGATAATCGGCTGATCTTCTTCAGGCTCAAGCTCATCCGGATAAATCACATCAATAGCTTCGGCAATTGTTTGGCCATCTCCACGACCACGATCCCGTTTGCCTTTATAACGCCGAATCTGCCGCCGCATTTTATCCACAGCTGCATCGACAGCCGAAAACATGCTGTCGGAGCGTTCCTCAGAGCGAAGGATAAAACCTTTGCCTCGCAGGGTCAACTGTGCCACATGACGGTCGTTGGCATTTCGCGCTGTCTTGGAGTAGGAAAGGTCCACACGACACTCATCCACTTCGTCTAAAAACTTTTCGAGCTTCCCAACTTTCTTTAGAACGTATTCATTTAAACGATCGTTCAGTTCCAAATTCTTTGTGAAGATATCGATCTTGACAGACATTATTTTTACCTCCGTTTCAAGTGGGTGATTGAATTATACTCAATGGTTATTCAAGATAAATACCGCAGCGTTATCGATATGCCGGGCCGCAGTTACTGCATAGACAGAATTTGCCCTTGCCCGTAATAATGCTTGTGCACAGGCACTCAGGGTAGAACCCGTCGTCATCACATCATCCACCAGCAAAATGGTCTTCAAGCCAACAATGTTGGGGTCTGCATTAAAAGCACCTGCCACGTTTACGCGTCTCTCTTCAGCTGAAAGACCAACCTGAGAAGGCGTATCTTGGACACGCTTTAGGCCATATGCGCGATACGGCTTCCGCAAACGGGCCGCCAATGGTTTGGCAATTAATGCCGCCTGGTTATAACCCCGCTCTTGCAGACGTTGATAACTCAAAGGGACGGGCATGATAAGATCAATCGACCAGCCTGTTTCTTTGATAAGCAAGGCCAACCATCTTGAAATGAGCTCGCCCATGCCGCGATTTTCATCATATTTTAGGGCATGAATACATTCTCGAATGACCCCTTCATAATACGCTAAGTGACGGCTTCCAACACAATCCTGCGGCACAAAGTGGTGTTCTCTTCCAGATTGCTTTCCAGCAGCAATACCACCTTCGGTATGATTTTTACGCCCCTCAGTTGTGAAATGAATTTTATCCTGACACCTTAAGCACAATCGATAACCCGGTTCTCCACAAGCAGCACATTCTGGTGGAAAAATCCAATCCAATGCCGTCCACATTCCGCTGTAAAATAGTGCTGACAGGTGATGTTTCAACGCTGGTTATCGCCTCTTGGAATTATTGATTTTTATTGTTGAATTGACTGAAGAAAGTCCTGCCAAAGATTCGTTAGAGCTGGACGGATCAAGAGGTAAGCGGTCACGAGTACCATCAATACAAGGATAATGATCAAAATCCACTCTATCAGTCCCAATCCATGATTCTTTGGATATTTCGCCATAAAACCTCCTAAAAATCCTTGGCTTTATTATATACTATCTCGAAGATGCTTTATAATTAACTTAATATACCTGCATCGATTCCCAAGATAATCTATTGCCTGACACCTTTAGTATTTGTATAATGAATATGAAACAGGTAGTTACCTAATAATTAACCAAAAACTATGTAATGGAGGAACTATGAGCGATATATTAAACCGTGTGTCCGATGAGAGGGATTTTTTCAAGAAATTGCTTGCGAAAATTCCCGGGTTTAAAGGCTATATTGAGCGTGGTGATCGGCGAATGTCAGACAAACTGCTACGTGATCAGATTGCCAGTGAATTCGAGAACCTTTACCAGCAAATATCCAGTTTGCAGCGAGATCTTATCAACCAGGGTCAAATCGAGTACATTGACGACCTCGAAGCATCCGCCCTGAAGCTGCGCCAATTCATCGACCGGGTCAGAACCGCTTCTTATGGGTATGCCGGGGTCTTTGATGCCATCAAGATCAACGAGGAAGAGCTCGACCAGGTCTATCAATACGACTACGCCTTATTTGCACTCTCGGACGAGGTCCGCTCAGCGATTGATAATGTTGAAACATCAATCGGAACCGAAGGTCTGGACGCAGCAATCCGCCACCTTAGAAATGTCAGCCAGGAATGTGTGGATGCCTTCAATAAACGTTCTGAGATGATGAAAGGCATCTCGGTAGATTCATAGATAATTCGCCGTCAATATACGGATAATAAATAAAAGAAATTGGAGAAAAGGATTATGGCTAGAATTTTTGATGTTGTCGAATATCCAAAGGAGATGAAAGACGAGATCGTGCACCGCTTCCCAGAGACAGGCCCGGCTGATCTGCGGATTGGATCTCAGGTTATCGTTCGGGAAGCGCAGAATGTGGTCTTTATGCGGGATGGACGCGCGCTTGATGTGTTCGGCCCGGGGCGTCATACCATCACTACTGCAAATATCCCCCTTCTGATCGACTTTGTTTCTAAAGCGTTCAATGATCGAACGCCCTTCACAGCTGAAGTGTTCTATGTCTCCATGCGGGAATTTGCGGATCAGAAGTGGGGTACGCCCCAACCCATTATCGTCCGCAACCCGGGTGTCGGTTTAGGCGTTGCCCTCTTGCAAGGCTTCGGCACTTACAGTTTTCAGGTGAGTGATCCACAACAATTTGTTAATCAAATCGTTGGCGCACAGGGCTATTATCGCACAAGCGATATTGAAAACCGTTTGCGCACCATGCTGCTCTCGAAACTTCAAGACCTGTTGGGTGAGACAACTGCCAAGAGCAACGTGATGGAGTTGATCGGCCAGACGAACGAACTATCTGCCGGCGTGAGGGCCCAGACTCAAGATGATTTCAAAGCCATTGGCCTGATTCTCAAATCTTTCTACATTGGCAACCTTAAACCCTCATCGAAATCCGCTGAAGAACTGCGGGCAATGGGCATGCTCGATATGCAGACCTACACCCAACTTCAGGCTGCTGATGCTATGCGCGA
>JBMCLF010000100.1:0-6211 GCA_048615215.1 Candidatus Brevefilum sp. | reverse complement strand
GCAAGGGGTTCGGAACAGGCAAAAAAGGCAAAATGATCACGCCGCTCCCGGTATTCAGTCTTGTGATAAATGGTCGATCCGTCAACCTCAACTTCACCAATGTTGAGATTGCGCTGAAAATTCGTGGCGTCATCCAGTGCATCCCACAAGCAGAACTCTACACTCGAAAAGACCGAAAGCTGGCGACCTTTCTTGGAGTGATTTTCAAGCTCCAGGTCCCAGATTTCCAGTGTTTGCTCTACAGGGACAAAATAGCGAATATCTGCACGGATTTCCTGATAAGCAGAACCAATTTGGGTGTAACCCAGGCCGTGCCGGCAAGTGTAATCCTCAGCCTGGTGCCGGGTCGGCATCCAGGTAGGCGACCAGAAGTCTCCACTGGTATTGTCTCGCAAATAGATATACCGTCCGCCCATATCCAGGGGGACATTGTTATAACGATAGCGGGTCAAACGGCGCAGGCGAGCATCCTGGTAGAAAGAATATCCCCCGGCAGTGTTGGAAATCAGGCCGAAATAGTCCTCCATCCCCAGATAATTGACCCAGGGAAGAGGCGTATCCGGCTGGGTGATTACATACTCTCTGTTTTGGTCGTCAAAATACCCATAACGCATTGTTCAGTACCTCAAAAGTAAAAAGGAAAGGATAACAAGCAAACTTTTTACCCGTCAAATTCAACCATGATATCGACCTGGTCCGGCCATGTTTCCACTTCCGTCCTTGGAAACCGCATGATTGGTGATGATGGGGACAGCTCGTGCTCCCTGGAATTGATAAGAACTTTTGCTATTGTGTAGTGGCCATAGCCCAAGCTCTTCGGATTATGATAAGTCAAATGAATCTTTTTACCTGCAAACGCGGTTTTAACTCGCAATTCTTTTGTTTGAGCGAATTGTTTGGCGGAGAATTTCGGCTCAAGATAAAGGTCGCCTAGTTCTCCTCGCAAACCAAAAGCCTCTGTCAACAAGGTTAATAAATACCATGCTGCAGATCCGGTCAGATAGGGGTACATGCCCCTCCCTCGCGGATTAAAGTATTCGGGTATCCCCGGATACATCTTGCTGAACCCGAAATTTTGGCTTTGTTCGTAAAGCCCATCCAAAACACGCCAACCTGCTTCTGCAAATCCTTGCCGATAAAGCCCGTATGCAAACATGACTGCCATATGGCTGAAAACGGCGCCATTTTCTTTATGTCCATAGGCAAAGCGAAACGCCCTTCCCAATTCTGGCGGGTCATCACCAAAGTCAGTGTTCAGCCGATATCCATTAAGTCCCTCACTATACAAATATTTATCAGCAGATCGAACAATTTGTTCCGCCTGGCTCGGTGTGGCAACACCAGCCATCAAGGGGAAAACCTGCCCGGTCAGCGTCATTCTCTCGCCATCAGGATGCGAGCCCTCAACGCGCTGTCCCTGGTTATCATAGTATCCGTTATACCAACCCCGGCCTTCGCCATCAACGACCCATTCCTGCTTTTGGATCTTGTGAGCTAACCAATCAGCCTTGAAGTGAAGATCTTTGGAAATATTTTCCAGTGAAAGCTTCTTTTTCTTGCCAGAAATCCCTTTTTGGATCAGGTCAAAGAAATCACTCAAGCGTTTTTGTTTGGCTATTATTGAATCATAGTCAACGGGATCAAAAAGTTGATCCAGCAATAAAGATAACTCAACAGCGATGGGGGCTTGATCAATACCAGCATCAACCAGCGCCTGGCATAAATCGCTTAATTCACGCAAATTGCCGGCGTACATCGCAGAAAAAGCGACGCTTTCTCCCCTCTCCTCCGCCATATCGATCCCATCATTCCAATCCCCGCCCTCCAGCCGGATCAAGTTATGCTCGCCCACATTGAAAAACTCGGTCAGATGCTGTACCAGAAGATGTTCAAGGATTGAGCCCTCAACAACCTGTCCTGATTTCGTTTTCAACTTTGTCCCATCTGCCGGCGACCAATCCGGGTTTACACGCTGGCAGCGGTGGGTCAGATGGTCCCTGAAATAAGCCTGGGATTCCAGCAGCAATTCCAGGTCCCCTGTCCAATCAATATACAGCCTGGTGGTAAGTAGCGGCCAGGCACCATGGTCCATCCACACCCTCGGGATGTCATTGCGATCCGACTTAAATTCTCCTGGCCCTGATCCCACAATAGTCGCATTGCTGCCATCAAAACGGACGCCAGCAAAATTACTCACAAGCAAGCGATCGATCGGTTCGGGCGAGGTGATCAGAATTGCCATTAAGTCCTGCCAGAGGTCCCGCCAACCTCTGCCGCCCCTGCCATAATCATGGTAAGGGAGGAAAGAATTACCCATCAACTGCCTGAGCCGGGGCTGCAAGGTCACCCATTTGAGCCAGCCGTTTCTTCGTTTTTCACCACTGTCAAACACAAGATTCGAAAGATAGTCCTTCCAAAATGTCTTTGTTGTGATGAGATGTTTTTCGAACTTCTCAATAGAACCGTACCGTGAGATCAATGAATCCACGCTGGTGCCTTCAGGTAATATTGACAGAATCAGGATATAGCTGCAGGATTCCCCGGGGGCCAGATTGATATCGTCAAAATGCAAACCCCCAATCGATTCAAAACCTTCAAACTTGGTTCCTGCCTGAGATCGAGCGCCATCCTTTTCAACGATTGCCTTCGGCCAGGTAAGACACCCGCCTTCTCCAATGAAATCCTCAACCAGTGGCGAAAAACCTTTTGGCGGGCGGCCGTCTTCATCAACGCCCAACACAGCATATGCGGTATTGTTCTCTTTATGCCCGCGTTCATCAAAACTCATGGTGGGCTGAACAACAACTCCGGCAGTTACACACTCTGTCCTATGAAGCAATGCGGTGACGTGATGGTGGTCTCGCAGGTTATCGGCTGACCGGCCAAAAATAGGGATCGCTGCTGTGGGGGAGAGTTCGAGATCTTTTGTCCCTGAATTTTTCAGCGTAATCCGCATCAACTCCACCGCATCATCAGATGTGGGAACATAGTTGAGAATTGAAGCGACAAGCCCAGATTTCTGATGAATGGTCTCAATCGAATGCCAGAGAAAACCGGCTTGCATTGAGACATGGTTATCATCTGACGAAAATTTTCCGCTGACCTGGGCGGCGCTGTTCCCACTGACCGACCAGGGTTCGCCCTTAATGCGGACCCAAAAATTACGGGCAGAACGGGTATTATGCAAATCCTCAATCGAAACTGGCAGCAACAAAAAAGTGTTTTGGTCAAGTTTGGCGTCTCCATTCAATGTCGGCGTGATGGATGACATCATTCCAGCCTGATTAACCAGCGGGAAATAGAGATAGCTTGTATGTTGGGGATTGTTTAATTCAAACGTTCCCCAATCATCAATGAATTTCCAGCCAGCGCTGAGATCTGAATTAAACTTTTCAGACATGTAATTATTCACCAATCTCTTTCATCAAATCATAAAACAGATCAATTGAATCTATCTCGCCGGATCGAACGCGCTGCGCCATGGGGTCGTCAATTTCAGCGCCATCAATTTCAATTTGTCCTTCGGTGGATTGGAGCCAAATCTTCTTGATGAAAGTTTCTTTTTCATAGGTGCTCTTGCCCGTAGGATTATGAATGGTTACATCACATGCGCCAAGAAATCGGAACATAAAAGTGCCATCCTCTTTAAACAACCAGGCCGGCAAAGAAGGATTAAATTCAAGCGTCAAATGATCGCCCTCAAACTTGAATGGCTGCCGACCGACCGTCATAAGCACCCACATGCTGAGGAATTCTGCCGTGGAACCACTCAACCGGGCGACAAAACCACGGCCATGGTAGGCGCTATCAGGATGGACGCTGCTCACAATGAACGAACTATTTTCCAAAGGGCTGCGTCCATAAACATCAGGATCCATAAAGGCTGGCAGGTGAGTCTCTAAAGCCTCAAAATATTCATCGAATAAGCCCGCTTTGAGCAATTCCAATAGATATTTAAAAGACATATGCAGCCAGATGGATTCGTTTTCAAGCCAGCCAGGCGTGAAAGCGCGCGCCCTCCCAATCTCATGCGGTTGAGATTCGAGAGAGGTATTGACTTTATACATACCAAGCGCTTCATCGAACAAATCACTCTTTCTGACAGATCTGGCAAGATTACGGGCCTGGGATTTCTCAGATATTTTCATCATCCTGACCGGGCCTTCCAAAAAGGCTGGAAGCGCCTCAGGCTTGAAATCCTTTATCTCAATGTAGGGGTTTCCATTCGGATCCTTTGTGTCCTTTAATCGGTAATCTTTAACTTTATGAACAAAATAAGTCGGCGGTACATCCCCTTTAAAGGTATGAGCCTGCCTAATTCCGGCTGCGAGGATTTCACGAATAACATCGAGGTAGAAATTAAGTTCCACAGAAAATACGCTGCCGTCAAATCCCAGCCTGATAGCTTCCCGATACCTCTCAAGAGCCGTCATCCGCCTTTCCCAAAGAGGAAAACTTTCTGAAGCCGTCTCTGAAAGATCATTGAGCATATCCAAAAGAATTTGCGCCTCCAGGGGAAGTGTTACCTTTTGTGGATTTTCCTGTAAAGTCTCACTCAAAAATTCGACCAGCCGCACAAGTTCATAAGTCTCGGGCATTGAAGAGCCAAACATCCCTGGCAGCCCATTCAGGGCATCGTACCAACCTGGCCGGCCGGCTTCCATCATTACGCCCATACCGCTTGGATCGAGTGTGGCAAATTTGATGAGCGCTAAAAGAGACAACTTTGAGATGAGGGGAAGCCTGAAAATTTCCCCTTTGCCATGATCCATCCTGGCCCAGTTCGCATCCTCGCCTCTTGATTTGATCAACGCCTCTTTTTCGGCGTCCAGAACAACGGCATTTAGCTGTATCGGCTTACCGCGATGTTCGACAAAACGTTCTTTCCGGGGCTGGACAATATGGGCGTTATCATAAAAAGGCAGTTGTAAGCCAGTAAACAAGAGATCAGATTTTTTATCCGGAAAAATGGACAGGTAACTCTCGATTAGATCGAGGTTGTATGTCCAATGATCCACCCAATAACCTTCACCATGTTCTGCCTCAATGTGAGATTGCGCTGATGAAAATACTATTTGGAAGAATTCTTCGCTTTTTTCTGAAAAATCCATCTTTTCCAGAACATGCAGGAGTTGGCCGGGCGTAAATTTCCCCGCTAATAATTCCTTGACCTCAGCATCATGATCCACCAGGGCCAAAAGCCCATCGAGCCGATCCTGCGGCACTGTAAATGATAATCCATTGATCACCAGGGGGTTATAGCCATCCGCCTGGATCAGGCTCATAAATAAACGAATATTAAATTCTCCCGCCTGCGGCAGAAAAAAAGGATCATTACGCCGATTTTGATTGACATCCCTGTAATTTCCATTTCCCTGAGAGTAATATTCCGGCGGAATAACAAAATAATTATAATCACGCTCAATATCACCATGTTTACGTGAATAGACATGGGTGATATGCTGCTCATCGCCTAAAAGGATGGGATATCCCCCTCTTAGCAGGTTATCCAAAAATGTCAGTCGGCAGTAACCGTCAAAGTTGGGCGCGTACGAAGATGTGCGAATATCATCCGTCAGGTTTTCAGTTAGCTCTCTCGCTTCATACAGTTTTTTACTGATGTACCCCGGTTTTTGAAACGATTGTGAACTGGCATTGACATTTGAAAGGTCAGCCGCATAACCATAAACGCTGGTGATCGCTTTTGACTGCCCGGGGGGGATGGACAATTTGCCAGCAAAGAATGCACTGGGTGTACGCCCCTCCAGAATCTGTTTTTGATCTCGTAGGCCATCCAGCCCCTGCTCGTAAAACAGATGGGCGTCCGCTTGACTTGTGTCATGCCCAAAGACGACTTTAGGATCCACAATGGGAGATAACATTCCATCTGCATTAAAAGCCATTGCATAATTTCCAGATTCAATAGTGTGGACTGCTGCAGTATCTCCTGGCGTGGCTTTTAATCGAAAAAATGGAAGGCTTTCTTCCAGGTTGTCCACCTGCATCCATGCTTCAATCGTCCTGCTCACATGTTTCAGTGCGCCATTTTCCACACCATAAGGAACAATCCCCGGCAAACCATCCAGGATCTCCAGCTGGAGTGGTGAGTTGCCCAAATTTTTAATGCTGACCTGCCGAACAAGTCCAGAAAATGGTTCATGAGACAAGGTAAAAAACAAACTGTTGATCTGATAGCCCAGGGAGAAATTAA
>JBMCLF010000099.1:0-6224 GCA_048615215.1 Candidatus Brevefilum sp. | reverse complement strand
ATTGAATTCCCTTGCTTTGAAGACACACGCGTTCCGGAGTGAGCCCTTCAGGGCGACCGAATTTTGGTGTTCTCTTTTTATAGCACCCTTTGATTGGATAAATTAAATATTGGCTGGATTTTAATCGGGCTAAAGCCCTCACTCCGGACGATAAGTGTAATTTTTAATAGCGAAACAGATTGAATTCCCTTGCTTTGAAGACACACGCGTTCCGGAGTGAGCCCTTCAGGGCGGCAGAATTTTGGTGTTCTCTTTTCCCTTTGATTGGACAAATTAAATATTGGCTGGATTTTATTCGGGCTAAAGCCCTCACTCCAGACGATAAGTGCATTTTTTCTTTACGAAACAGCCAGAACCAGTTAATTATTAAATCGGGTAATCCCGAAACTCGTCCACTGCCTCATACAGCGCCAGCAGATTTTCCACCGGCACGCCTGATTGGACATTGTGGATCGGGTTGAACACGAAACCTCCTCCAGGGCCAAAAATTTCCATGCGCTGGCGCACCTCATTGCGAATTTCATCGGGTGTGCCGAAGGGCAGGGTCTTCTGCGTGTCCACCCCGCCGCCCCAGAAGGTGATTTGTGAGCCAAACTCGGACGCCAGGATCTCCGGCTCCATACCAACAGCCGAGGTCTGCACCGGGTTGAGGATGTCAAAGCCGGCGTCAATAAAATCAGGATAGAGTTTGATCACCGACCCGCAGGAGTGAATGAAGGTTTTCCAGGTTGTGTTTTCATGTACCCAGGTGTTGATCTCTTTGTGAAATGGCTGGTACAAATCGCGGTATGAGCGGGGAGAGATGAGGGGGCCGTTCTGCGCGCCGAAGTCCGTCCCGGTGACGAACAGTACACTGACCCGCTCGCCCACTCGTTTGTGAATGCGCCGCAGGTTTTCCAGCCCGATCTCGCACTGCTTTTCAAATACCCGCCAGACGTAGTCTCGCCGGCTGATTGTGGACATGTACCATTCTGTCATATCCCGGATACCCCGGGGGTCCTTGAGCTGGATACCGGGTACCAGGGCGATGTCGCCAAATCCCGTGCCGCCGAAATTGCCCAGGATGGCCTTGTCGGTTTGGGTGTATAAACGCTGTGCTTCCTCCTCATAATACGAAAGGTCTCCCTCCGAAACCAGTGTGAACTCTTCCAGGTTATCAATCGGATCCAATTGAGATTCCTCGATCTCCGGTTGGCGCACAATGGCATCAAAGTAGAAACCACCGGCAGGCATGCGCCCGCTGGGTTCGATGGAAGTATCCCCCTGCGGGTACATCAGGATGTCACCGTTGGGCTCGGGTTTGGTGTTGAAATCACCCGGCACAAGCACCGGGGTGCCATCGAAGAAGGTCCATTCTTTCCAGCCATCCAGCGGAAAGCCAAACATGGTCGTGCGGCTGCTCAATCCGACCACATCCACGCCCAACGCGTCCATCAGGTCGGGCTGGATTTCCCCTAACATCTGATAGGGTTCAATAACCTTGACGGGGGTTCCAGGCGGGTCTAATTTGAGAGCCTGACGCAGTTTATAGACCGAACTGACGTGCATGCCAGTGACAGGGCCGCCGCCAAGGTCCAGGGGGACCCGATCGGGTTCTTGATGGTTGAGGGCTGTTTCAATGCGTTGGCGTGAAATCATATATAACCTTCCAGCATAAAACTCAATTATGTATTATCGTCCATTTTTACCATGAAGTTCATTTCTTGAAAAATCCATAAAAACCAGATGTTTGTGAAGCATGAAAGGCCTTGCATTTAGATCCTCATTGTGTGGGGCATTGACGCTTAGTTTTTTGCCACCAGTTCGGCGATCTGCACCAGGGTTTCGACGGCTTTTTCCATGGCAAAGGTGGGAATGAACCCATACTTGCCGTGGCCATAATGCCCACCGGTGAAGATGTTTGGAGTGGGCAACCCCATATATGATAGACGGCTGCCGTCTGTCCCGCCCCGAACGGGCTTGATTTTTGGCGTCAGGCCCACATCTTTTACCGCCTGAATGGCAAATTCCATGATCTGCGGGTGCTGCTCGACCTGTTCTCGCATGTTGTAATACTGGTCTTTGGTTTCGACCTCGATGATTTTGTCCTGATACTTTTCGTTGATGTAGTTTGCCGCTTCCTGGATCAGGCGCTTCTTTTCTTCGAACTTTTCGCGGTCGTGGTCCCGGATGATGTAGGTCATGGAGGCTTCTTCCACGGTTCCGCCAAACAGGAACAGATGATAGAATCCCTCATATTTTTCGGTGAATTCCGGGCGTTCAAAGACCGGCAGCAGGTCATTAAGTTCCATCCCGATCAGCAGGGCGTTGCGCATCTTCAGCTTGGCTTTGCCGGGGTGAACGTTGCGTCCGTGGATCGTCACTTCAGCGCCGGCGGCATTGAAGTTCTCATACTGGACTTCACCAACTTCGCCCCCATCCACAGTGTAGGCAAAATCGGCCCCAAATTTCTCCACGTCAAAATGGTCCACGCCGGTCCCAACCTCTTCATCGGGCGTGAAACCGATCTTGATTTTGCCGTGTTCGATCTCCGGGTGATCGTGTAGATAGGCGACGGCGGTCATGATCTCTGCCGCGCCAGCCTTGTCGTCAGCCCCCAACAGGGTGGTGCCGTCGGTGGTGATGAGGGTCCTCCCGATATATTTCTTCAGCGCGGGGAACTCCTCCGGTGACATGGTGATGGCTTTTTCAGTGTTAAGCACAAGTGTACCCCCGTCATAGTTTTCAACAAATTGGGGTTTAACGCCTTCACCGGAGAAATCCGGGCTGGTGTCCATGTGGGCCAGGAAGCCGACCACGGGAACATCCTCACGTTCGGTGTTTGCCGGGAGCGTGGCGGTGACATAACCGAATTCGTCCACTGTAGCGTCATCCAGACCAAGTTCTTTCAGTTCTTCCACAAGCAGTTTTGCCAAATTTAATTGCTTTTCGGTGCTCGGAAAGGCCTCCGCTTTTCGCGCAGATTGGGTGTCTATTTTGATGTATCGAATGAAACGTTCAACAACTGGATGCATGATTACCTCGCTGAATGATTAGAGCATGATGAATTGTGATTAGTGATTGGTCATTATCAGAACATCACATACAAAAAATATTGTAACATAGAGGCGAAAACGTTCATAAGGGCAAGTTTATTGGGTTATTGGTTATAATTATCTCGTTAGATTTTACTGGATTAATATTTTATCCAGTTATTGGCAGGGACTAAAGATACTTAATGGAAGTTCTAATTTTACTCGCACTTGGCGGGTTGACCTGGCTGGCAGATTTTGCTCTGGAAAAGAGCCTTGAAAACCGGGTGAGCGCTTATCCTGCTGAGGATGTTTACTTCATCCCATCTTATTTTCGCAAACCCCTGCTGCTGGTCGCGGTGGTGTTGATCCCGCTTGAAATTGTGGTTCCCCTCGCCTGGGTCATCAGACCGGTGAATGGGATTGAGATCGGGATCGGACTCGGCCTGCCGGCGATCATGCTGCCGTTATTGGTTTTTGCGCTTGTGATGATTTGGATCCATTTTGGTGCGATTGTATTGACGGGGAAATCTGTTAAGCGTTATTTCCTGATCGGTTTTGTTGAAATCCCCTTTCGGGAAATTCATGCAATCAAACAAGATATCCATTTTCTGAGCCCGGTCACGACAGTCGCAGGCGCTAGTAAGAAAATTCGCTTTCCCAGGCAGATGCAAGGTCACCCTCAACTTTATCTGGTTTTGTGTGACAAGCTCAAAACCAACCAACAAACGGATATCATTGCTTTATCCAGTGATGAGAAAGGTTTTGAATTCCCTTTTACCTTCGGAGTCAGCCCGAAACGATTGATTTGGGAGAATGTTGCTTTTGTATTACTACTCTTGATCTTTGCCGTAGTGGCGACCATGGGAATCTGGATCCAATTGGCCCAGGACATGCTGCCGCCTTTCACCTATGAATCACTATTGATCATTGGGCTGTTTTTCGTGCCTTTTGGGGTGATTTTTCCCATTCTGGTGGTGATTGTCTATAAGCAGACGGTCGATCCGGACCAGCCGGTCCGATTTGTGCTGCACCGAGACCGGATTGAGGTGTTCTACCCCCATCAACGCCAGGAATGTTATCAGGTGAGTGATCTGCAATCGGTTTCTTTAAGACCATTGCAAGCTAACTTAAAAAGCAGTTTCGATGGTGTCACGGTGTCAGAGCAAATAACCCATTACGAATTTGTTCTGCAATTTACGGGCGGAAAGATCTTCACGCTGACCCCCAACCGGTTGGCATTGTTCAAACAGACCCCCGAACATCTCCGCAGTATCTTTAGAGATTGCTATGGCATTTAAGTAATCGGGATCTGGTTGAGGTGTGCTAATCAACAGAAAAAATTTCTGCCAGGTAGTTTTTGTTGTTAGCCCGCTGACCACCCCAGCCAATTTGAGATCATCCGTAAATTGCTGATTTAGAGATTCTTTTTTGCGATTAGACCTGATCTGTCATATCCCTTTATAATTGATTCAACCGCCCGCATCCATTAAGGAAACGTATGCAACCCAATAAAGCAGATAAACAAGTGCATCGAAACAGACTACTCTGGTTGCTCTTTGGCTTCCTTGCTACTATTCTTTTTCTCCTTGCGGTTTGGCTCATAGGTGATCAACAACCGTTTTCCTCACTACCGGCCAACCTTGAAGAACACATGACTTATGAGGTGCTCAATGCATATCCCCATGATCCTGAGGCCTTTACGCAGGGTTTGATTTTCCTGGATGGTTTTCTTTATGAAAGCACCGGGCTTTACGGAGAGTCTACCCTGCGCAAAGTGGTGCTTGAAACGGGCGAAGTTCTGGAAAAAATTGATCTTTCTCCAGACTACTTTGCAGAAGGGTTAACCGTTTGGAAAGATACCCTGATCCAGCTCACCTGGCGGGAGGGAACAGGTTATGTTTACAGCCTTTCGGATTTCTCATTATTGCAGAATTTCACCTATCCCACTGAGGGTTGGGGGCTAACCCAGGACGGCGAGCGGTTGATTATGAGCGATGGAAGCGCCACACTTTTCTTTTTGGATCCTGAGACTTTTCTGGCGGAGGAATCGGTGACGGTCACTTACCACGGTGAAGAAATTCGACAGATCAATGAACTAGAATATATCCGCGGGGAAATCTTCGCAAACATCTGGAAGACAGACCAGATCATCCGAATTGATCCCGATACTGGCGAAGTGCTGGGGTGGATTGACTTGACCGATATACTGCCGCCAGAGGCTCGCGATGCTGACACCGATGTGCTTAACGGCATCGCTTACGATCCGGCAGGTGACCGCCTGTTTTTGACAGGAAAACGATGGCCAGTATTATATGAAGTGCGGTTGATCACATCTCCTGAAGGCGAATAAAGCTATCGAGTTAGGCGCTTGAAAAATCCCTATTACCACCTGCAATGTCAGATTAAGATTTTAGTATTGACAAAAATGTTATTAATTTGTTAATATTGTGTTACCGATACCGTTACCGTTCACATTTTAACCTCTGACAATTATTAAAGCAGGATCTCATGGTTGGTAAAAAGCGTGTAACAATTTCTGATGTGGCCGAAAAGGCAGGTGTTTCTAAACAAACTGTTTCACGCGTGATTAATGGCCGCCCTAACGTTGCTGACCATACGCGTGGACGAATCAAAGAAATCATCACTAAGCTGGGCTATCAACCGGACCCAATTGCCAGGTCAATGCGCGGCAGCTCGCACACACTTGGCTGCATAACCCCCAATTTATCCGATTATAATTTCTCGAGCATTGTACAGGCAGCTCAGGCTGAGGCTCGAAAAGAAGGGTTCTTTCTTTTAACGGGAAGCGCATCGACCGAACAGGATGTTCAGCCATTGCTCAATGAGATAATGAACAGACGGGTCGACGGTTTGCTGGTAATTAATCCCCGTGATGATAACCGCTATTCTCATTTTCTTCCTTTGATCGAACAGGGAGTTCCCGTCGTTTACATTAAGAACACGCCTCTTGACGAAAAAGTCTCGGCTGTGAGCCTGGATGATGAAGCCGGCGGCTTTTTAGCTGCCCAGCACCTTATTGCCTTGGGTCACACGCAAATTGCCACCATCCTGGGTCTTGAGAATGAGGAATGCACCAAAGGGCGCTTGACCGGGTTTCATAAAGCTCTTCAAGAAGCGGGTCTCCAGGTAAATGTTCGCTTACTGGCAAAAGGAGATTGGACAGCTTCTTCTGGGAACAGGGCGATCAAA
>JBMCLF010000098.1:0-6250 GCA_048615215.1 Candidatus Brevefilum sp. | reverse complement strand
TTTAATCAAGGGCCTGGCGAAGGCCTGGCCGACGTTGCCGAAACCCACCAGGCACAGGCGGTAATTGTGAGTCATAGGTTGCTCCTTGTTTGTTTTGGTTGGTTTAATTAAACCACAAAGATGGCCGTCGCGCAGAGCGTGATAATAAGCCAGATCAGAGCAAAGTTTTTCAATGTTTCTATTTCTGAACGAGAATTCAATTAGAATTAGCTTATGCGAAAAAACAAGAAACGAGTTTTATTATTTGACATCGACGGTACCCTGGTTGACCCCCAGGGGGAGGGACATACCTGCATGCGTTTGGCATTGCAGGACGTGTTTGGCACGGCGGGACCGATTGAAACCTACGATATGTCCGGCAAAACAGATTGGCAGATTGTAACAGAGTTGATGCAACTGGCGGGTTTGGAAGCGCATAAAATTAAAACCCAACGACAGGCAGCCTTTCGCGCCTATGCTTGGGTGGTGGCGCGAGAGGCACCAAACTTAGTAATGGATGTCCTGCCCGGGGTGCCGGCCTTGCTCAATCAGTTGGCCGGTGATGAGCGATTCCTGTTAGGTTTGCTCACCGGTAACGTGCGTGAAGCCGTGCCGCATAAGTTGCGCGCTGCGGGATTGAACCCGGACATCTTCCAGTTTGGAGCGTATGGCAGCGAACATATTGACCGAAATGAACTACCACCGTTGGCGCTTGAGCGAGCCGGGCGGTTGTTTGATACTAAAGTGTCCCCGGAGGCGGCATTGATCATCGGCGATACCCCACGAGATATCGCCTGTGCCCGGAATGGCGGGTTGAAAGTGTTGAGTGTGGCGACCGGGTGGTTCAGTAAGGAGGAACTGGCGGTACACAACCCCGATTATTTACTGGATGATCTGGGAGATCTTGACCTTGTCATGGGAATTCTCTCAGCCTTTTAAATTTTTTGAAGTAAACCAATACTCACTCGGAAAAACCACGTGATCTGCTTTTGCGTCTCAAGCTTGCCGTGATGTCAGCTTAATTCCCATATTTGATTTCGAATCTGCTTCCCCCCTTGACAATCTCTAAATTGTTTGCTAATATATGCGCATGCATATATAGAACTAAGGTGATATTATGTCTTTGACACATGTAATTTTAGGCTGGCTGAGCTACGAACCGATGACGGGTTATGACCTCAACGCGGTGATAGAGATCTCCACCCAGCATTTCTGGTCGACTTCCCAAAGCCAGATCTACCGCACTCTCAGCAAGATTGAAGCTGAGGGTTGGGTGACCCAGGAAGTCATCCTGCAGGAAGACCGGCCGCCGCGCAAGGTTTATGAAATTTCCACAGAAGGCCGAGCTGAATTGCAGCGCTGGCTGGCGGCGTTTCATGAACCTGATCCGCCCCGTATCCCCTGGCTGGTCCAGGTCTTTTTTGCCGGACAGATCAGTGATAGTGAGATTCTTGCCGTCTTACGTGAGAAGCAAGCCAGCCTCCAAAGTCGGTTGGGCCGGATACGTGCCGCGCGTGGTATCAGCGCCGAGCAATTTGAGCCGGACGAGGACCCCCGCAATATTTTCTATTGGATGCTGACGATTGATTACGGCGAAATGAAACTCCAATCGCAAATCGACTGGATCGAAGGCGTGATCGAAAAAATTCAAAACCGGGATTATAAATCACCGGACTTTTTAATTAAATATGAGCAAAAAAAGGAACAGAACCATGAAGAAAAAGAAGGTGATTTTTAATGCATTATTTGGGGCTTTACTGGGGGCAGTAAGCGGGGCGGCTTTTATCCTGGCCTTTCCACCGTTTGAAATCTGGCCGTTGATCTTTATCGGTTGGGTGCCGGTATTGATCGCCCAACACCACGTGATGCCAGCCAAATTATCGAGTATCCCCACGGCGCTTGCCATCGGCATCTGGCTGGAGGGATATCTGGGTCCGGTCTTCAGACCCACCGGCACCTATATGATCTACCTGCCGCTGGTTGCTGCGTTGATCTCCTTCTTGGTGGATATGGGGAAACGAAAATTCAATCAAAAAACGCGTTATCGCTGGTTTGTTTTAGAAGGGGCGGTCTCCTGGGCGGGGATTGAGATGATTCGGCTGTTCATCCCCATTGCTGGAACTTGGGGCTTTATCGCCTATCCCCTTTACCGTCAGTTATGGTTTATTCAACCTGCCAGCATCTTTGGTATCATTGGTGTGGGGGCATTGATCATGATTGTAAATCTGGTTCTGGCGCAGGGCATTTTATACTGGTTGAAAGGGCGCGAGGGTCGTGGGGTCGCAAACCCGCTTTCAAGCAAAATGGTGTCTCGTTGGTCGTCCGGGACTGCACTTGCTCTGGTAGCCTGGACAGTTCTCAGTTTGGCCTTATTTAACCCGGGCGAAGGTCCAACCGTCAGGGCTGCGGCCATCCAGCCGGATATCTCGCCGATCGTCACGTGGAACCGCGGCGAAATAGATTTACTGGCATCAATCCATGGCGAGATGGTTACAGAAACCCGAAAAGCATCTGATGAAGGCGCGGCATTCATCGTCTGGCCTGAAGGCGCCCTGCAATATGATCCCCAAGAAGAAGACCCGCTCGACCTGGTAGGGTTGGCACGGGAGACGGGGAGTCACCTGGCGGTGGGGTATGTGGCTAACGTGACAGAGCCTTTATTTCGCAATGAAGCCACGGTGATCGACCCGGGTGGGGCTTTCCTGGGTGTGTTTGGCAAGGATCATCCGGTGGTTTTCGGCGGGGAAAGAAGCCCAACCCGCGGCACCTACCCGATGTATGATACAGCCATCGGGCGCTTGGGAACGATCATTTGCTACGATCTGGATTACACTGACACGGCGCGCAAGCTGGCTGCCCAGGGCGCTCAGTTGATCGGCGTGCCTTCCAATGATTGGGGTGGGATCGCGGATAAACACTATACCCATGTGGTGTTCCGGGCGATTGAAAACCGCGTTGCCATGGTCAAAGCCGATGGTGGGTATGATTCGGCCATCATCGACCCCTTCGGGCGAATTAATGCCCTGGCGTCCTTCCCGGAGGGCGGCGGTGCGACCCTGGTTGCGGACGTGCTCATCGGGGATGGGCGTGGGACCCTTAACACCCGGCTTGGAGACTGGGTCGGCTGGTTGGGGATCGCCGGGATGGCTTTTTTTACCATTGGCGGGTCCTTCCTGGAGAAAGCGGCAGAGCGCAAGGAAGAAATATAGCCCCTGTTTTGGCAGGGGCTGTGAAATTTGGTAATTTATTTCAAGGCTTGGTTCAAAAGTCAGGCATGCATTGCAGTGCCTGACTTACATTTTTCTCCTGTAGCTGCAACTGCTAACTTTAATTTACATTAGCTAATTTTATACATCGCACCGGAAACAGGGCTGAGGCCCAGCCGCCAGCCATTACTATCACGAGTTAGGCTCGCGCCTTCCGGGACTTCCAACTCCTCCGGGGTTGAGTCTAACAAACCGGCGGGCAGAGCCAGACTGACGTTCTGGTTGCTCGGGTTCAGGGCTATCAGGAGCTTTTGCCCCGCTTTGGCCCGGGTATATACAAAGGGCAGCTTCCCGCTTTCAGCATACACCACCTCAAAATCCGCATCCGCATCCAGGGCTTTGAGGGCATGACGGGTCTTGATCAACGCCCGGACACGGTTGAGCAGTGATTCTGGGTCCGATTCCTGACCTGCAACGGTGGGGCGATCTTCTGCTTGGTTAACAGGCAGGTAGAGTTCCTCTGCGGGGGCATTCGAGAACCCTGCGTTTTTCTCATCCGACCACTGCATGGGCGTGCGAGACCCCGTGCGCAGGTATCCGCCCTCTTTCGAAGGCAGCTCACGAAACTGCATGCCGATCTCATCGCCATAATAGATAAATGGCGTTCCGGGCATCGTCAATAGGAACAGGTAGATCAGCTTCATCATCGCAGGGCTGCGGCCGTTGGCCACGCGCGGGGTTTCGTCGTGGTTGCCGGTGATCAGCGCGATGTGGCCCTGGCCCTGTACAGCGTCAAGGTAGGGCAGGTATTCATCTAAAAACTGCCGGATGTCACCGTGACCGCTCTCATCAAAGAATGACCAGGCATAGGTATCCCGCCAGCGGCCCAGGCCGCGCTTGCGGAACAGGGAAATCCAGCCAGGGCTCATGAACCCCAGCAGAAAGTCGGCATGGAAGCCGGCCGGAATAGCCTGTGAGGGTTGGCCCCATTCTGCCACGATCACCGCTTCGGGGTATTCTTCGTCCAGCCAATCCCGGATCCAGCGCCAGAACCGGGCGGTTTCCGATTTGTCGGGGTCCCGTTTGACCAGCGAGGCGGCCATATCCACCCGAAAGCCGCTGGCCCCCATCTCCAGCCAGAATTTCATGATCTTCTTGATCTCCTGACGCACCATCTGGGGTCCGGTGGCGTCCACCGGCTGCATCCAAATGTGCTGCGGGTCGGTCTGGGCAAAGCCAAAATTGAGCGCGGGTTGGAACCAGAAGAAATTGGTGACATATCCCGCATCACGCTGGGCATAACCGCGCACCAGCTGCAGATCTTCCTGTGGCATCTCCCAGATCGAATCGTTCCAGACGTAGAAGTCTGTGTAATTATTCTGTTCGTGCTTTTGGGATTCCTGGAACCAGGGGTGTTCCACGGAGGTGTGGCCGGGCACCAGGTCCAATAAAATCCGAATGCCGCGCTGTTTGGCTTCGGCAAATAAGCGCTTGAGATCCTCGTTGGTTCCGTAGCGCGGGGCAACCCGGTAGTAATCGGCCACATCGTAGCCGGCGTCGTCAAAGGGGGAGACGAAGCATGGGTTGATCCAGATGGCGTTTACCCCCAGGGATTCGATATAATCCAATTTCTCAATGATCCCGGGCAGGTCGCCGACGCCGTCGTCGTTGGAATCGTAAAAGGATTGGGGGTAGATCTGGTAAAACACTGCTTGATTCAACCAACTGGGGTATTTTCCACTCATTTTCACTCCTAAAATCTAAATTATTGAAAGTATTTTGGTAATAGTTTATCCTGGTTGGCAGCGAAGGCTGCCCGTATTAAGACAAAATCCTGGTCCTCACCGGTGCTGATGCGCGCCAGACGGTCCATCAGGTCTTTTTCTGCTTGTTTCATGCGGGTGATGGAAGTGTTGATCAGCATAAAGTTGTCCCAGGGGAGGATTTCAATCTTGTTCAGCGCAAGAAAATCACGGATCATGTCGCCTTTGACAAAATCCAACCCGCGCATACGAAAGATTCCAAAGCGCTGGGGGTCAACCCGTCTGGCGCGGCACATGCCCCAGGCCTGCCCGCCAGTGACGAACTTAGTGCGGGGCATGTCCAGCGGGTCGAAATCGATCCCCAGCTTTTCGATCTGGAAGGGATCCAGCTGCGGGTCAACCATCACCCAGCGTTCTTTATCGGCATGCCAGTATTCGCCCACCCAGTGGTCCTCAAAACTGCCTTTAACGAAGTAAGTGCCAAAACCGCAGCGCGCCCGGGCGGCGATCCCCCGGTGACGAAGGGCGGCAGTGAACAGCAGGGTAAAGTCCCGGCAGGTGCCAACGGTTTTACGGGAGAGGGCTCGTTTTTCACTCAGTGGGGCATTATGCAATTCGATGATCTTCTCCATGCGATCCTGGATGGTGCGCAGGTTGGATTCTTCTCTGCGGATGCGGTTGAGGGTGATTCCAAGGTCTGAAGCCCAATGGAGGTGCAGCATCAACCCCTGGATCGCTTTGACGAGGTCGGGGATCTTTGTTGGCAGGTCGTTTAACAGGTGAGCATACGGGCCGGGGTCGCTGGTCTGGCCGTGGGATGAGTAAAATTGCTGAGCGTTGAATGCGTTTTTTTCCATCATTTCCGCTGGCTATTATAACCTGAAAGGAGGTTAGTTTTTAGCAGTGATGATCATTGTGCTTGATGTGTTGATCACGCATTTTTAAAGACGCCGCTGAAATATCAGGTGCTGTTTGATTGTTAATTTTCTACGAGGCGGCCATCACCTCAGACCGTGTTATACTAATCAAAACAATGGAATGCTGGCTTTATTATGAAATTAATTATTCAGATCCCCTGCTATAACGAGGCGGAAATCCTTCCCAAGACCCTGTCGGAGTTCCCGGCCCATTTGCCCGGGTTTGATTCGGTTGAAATCCTGGTGGTGGATGATGGCAGCACGGATGAGACCGCCCAGATTGCGCGCGAACACGGGGCCGATCATATTGTGCACCTCAACCGCCACATCGGCCTGGCCCAGGCCTTTGCTCGCGGCCTGGATGCCTGCCTGCGCCTGGGCGCGG
>JBMCLF010000097.1:0-6293 GCA_048615215.1 Candidatus Brevefilum sp. | reverse complement strand
GTGATAGCAATGAAAGTGAAATTATTGGACTTTACGGTCCAATAACGCTCAAAATTCCCGAACCAACGAATACCAACATACCTACGGTTACCCGCACACCTTACCCCACAAGAACCCCATTTTATCGAACACCAACCCGGGCATATTACCGTTCGGCCACCCCAGCCGGGGCACCAACCCAGGTGCGCACCTTTGGGCCTTCGCCAACCGGAGGCACCAAGCCAGCGTTTGTTCCTTCTCCCACCAGCACAATAACGCCGTATTCCAGCACCGGTTATCCATCTGAAGATGAACCCACACCCACAGAACAGGCCTACCCCGTTTCTGAAGATCAGGCCAACATATCCACTCAAATAGCCGGTAATGGACAAGGAACCTCAGCCTATCCTACGTCAGATCCAAACTATGCCGGTTCCGAAGATGACCAGTCCACTGGCGGCAGGGACCAGACACCTGCACGAGTAGTTCATCTATTGATCGGACTGGTTACCGGATTGGCCTTGCTGTTGGGGACCAGCGTGATTATCGCCAAATCCTTTTTCATGTAAAAATCTTTTCCCGATTTTTGACTTTTAATTTAATATGTGCTATTCTTTGCTGGAATTATCTTCAGCATCGAGGTCAGATTTTATGCAGCGTGAGCGCGTATCCGAAAACATTTATTGGTTCCAAAGTGAAACATATGCACAAGTATCAGCCGGAGTGATTGCCGGCCCAGAATGGGCCGTGGTGATTGACACCCTGATGCCCCAGGAAAGCCTCGCCCTTCGAGAGTTTGTTGAAAAAAAATTAGATCTGACCGTTCGCTATGTCATCAATACCCACCATCACGCCGATCATTGCTGGGGCAACAGCTTTTTCCCGAATGCAACCGTTATTGCACATCAACAGTGCCGGCAAATGCTGATGGACCGCACTCCAGAAGCTTTGGAAATCGCCAGCCAGGAAAATCCTCTTTATAAAAAACTAAAAATAATCCCTCCGCATATCGTCTTCGACGAAGGTTCCTATACTCTTAAGGTGGGAAAAAAGCATCTAAAGTGTTTCCACACCCCCGGGCACTCTTCTGATGGGATTTCCGTTCTGGTTGAAGAAGACCGGGTTCTTTTTGCGGGTGATGCCTTCATGCCCTTGCCCTTTATTGTGGAGGGAGACCTGAACCAGTACATTGAGACGCTGCAGTCCTTCACTGAATTGGGCCTGGAGAACATCATCCAGGGCCACGGCGACATTATCTTACGCGGCGAAATAGATGAAAAAGTGAAAGCAAATATCACCTATCTCAGAGCTATTGAGAAGGCTGTAAAAACAGCGATGCGCCGTAAGAATTCCTTGGAAGTTCTGGACAGCATTGGCGTGGAAGCTTGTGGGAAAAGCAGGATTTTACTGGGGGGATTGGCAGGGGAACTGCACAAGCGCAACCTCAGGGCCTTATATCACAAAACCCTTCAGGCACAAGAAGAGCAATCAGGCGATCCTGACATCCATTAGATCCAGATCAAACTGATCAAGACAACCAGAGCAATCATCACGATGGGCTCTCCCCAAAAAGCCCAGCGTTCACGGCCTTCTTTGATCGCTGTGACAATGCTTGTCAATCCATAGGCAATACCCACCAGGTACAACCCAATCTGAATCGGCGGAATGGGAAGATAGTGAAATCCAACCGCAATCTCGGCTAGAATCAGGCTGTTTGCAAAAGACCACAGCACCTCCCACCTGCCAACCCGTAAATAAATCGAACGCGAGATGACCATCAATGCCCCCACCCCCAATATCGGCAGCCTCAGATAAAGCCGTAAATCTGCAGAATAAAGAGCAATTGAAAGCAATAAGAACAGCGCAAAGGAAAGTGCTGTCAGGCCAATGCGCGCCAACGGATGCCGGATATCTTCTGAGGGCACAACATTGTACTCAGCAACCAGAACAGCCATTAACAGCAGACTACCCAAAAGGAAGACAACCCACCACAACGGCTCTCCCGCAAAGGTATTCAGCGCGATGCCGATCACTAAGGACGTGAGCACTGGCATGATCCAATGCCGTACAAAGCTCCACCGGCTTTGATATTGGTCTCGATCAGGGTGTGAAAGGAGTAGCCAATCCATACCAATTGCAGACAGCGCCGCCGTCAGCAAGGTAATGACCGTATTGAAGTCCAAGGTGAAATTCAACTGGATCCCCAAAACCACAAAAGATAATAACCTTGCGGGAAATGAAATCAGCTGGGTCAATGCGAAAGCAAGCATAATGACCGCACTAACAACGGCAAAGCGGTTAATTTCGGGCATGGAGTCTCGCGATCTCATAAGAAAATTTTACCATGTCGAGTTGGATAAAGCATTTATGGAAAATCAATAAGAAAAGTATTAAATGAAGTGACACACCTGGTTCTCGGTGAACTTTAAGGTTTTTAAATAGCCAGCGACTCGCTAATGTGGTAAAATTATTGATTGTATGAACACAAGTTCTGATAATGATATTCAAAAACCGAAAATCATCGAAGCATTGAAGGCGGGGTTCGATACGATTGCCAGCAATCCATATCTGATCCTGTTTCCAATTATGCTGGACATGTTCCTGTGGTTTGGTCCTTCCTGGCGTGTTGAAAAATTCTTCAAACGCAGTTTTGAGCAATTTATCACGCTGCCCGGGATGGAACCTGCAGATATCGATATGCTGATCGAGAGCTACCAGACATTCTGGCAGGATCTGACGGTCAACATTGACCTGGCGCGTTCCCTCCGGACCCTGCCCGTTGGCGTTCCAAGTTTGATGGTATCCAAACCATCCTTCCTGAATCCATTGGGGCAGCCCCCAGTTATCAACCTTGAGTCCAGTTTGCAGGTGATGGCTTTTTTGGGTTTCTTCCTGGTTATTGGCTATTTATTAGGAAGTATTTATTTTTCAAACATTTCCGGCCAGATAGTACAGGCGCCGGAGAACACAGGAAATCTGAGTTTTTTTAGAACTTTTCTACAAATAATTTTATTTCCTTTAATTCTGCTGGTGATCTTCATCGTGCTCAGCTTCCCGGGTTTGTTCATCCTCGGTTTTGCAACCATGATCAGCCCTGCAATCAGCCAGTTCTTAATATTTGCGGTCGGTGTAATTCTTTTGTGGGTATTGATGCCGCTGGTTTTCACACCCCACTGCATCTTTCTTTACCGCCAGAACCTGATTGCTGCAATGATGACCAGTATCAACGTGGTCAAAACCTCCATGGGCAAGACGGCCTGGTTTATCATCATTTCCTTCATATTGATCGAAGGTATGGACATGCTCTGGCGGACGCCGGATGTGGACAATTGGTTCTTGCTGATTGGCATCCTGGGACATGCCTTTGTCGTCACAGCCGTGATTGCCGCATCCTTTCATTATTTTTTGGATGCGACCCGTTTCACACAATCCATCATGAACCGGCATCTCAAGACAGCTTGATTTACTGATTCACCAAAAGAAAGAACACGGAGAATTAAGATTGGCAAAACAACCTGTTTCTTATAATGCAAATGATATTCAAGTCCTCGAAGGGCTCGAAGCAGTTCGCCGCCGACCTGGCATGTATGTCGGAGGTACGGACAAAAAAGCGCTCCACCACCTGATCTATGAAGTCGTGGACAATTCCATCGACGAGGCACTGGCCGGAGAATGTGACCGCATTTCGGTTACTATCAATGAGGATGAAAGCGTCACCATTGAAGATAATGGCCGAGGTATCCCCGTCGACATCCATCCTGAAAAGAAAATCTCAGCCCTGGAAGTGGTCATGACAACCCTCCACGCTGGCGGGAAATTTGGCGGCGGCAGTTACAAGGTCTCTGGCGGCTTACATGGCGTCGGCTCTTCGGCTGTCAACGCGCTTTCGGAGTGGTGCGAAGTCCGGGTTTATCGTGATGGGAAAGTATACTTTCAGCGCTATGAAGAGGGCATTCCCAAAGCTGCGGTGGAAGTGATCGGGAAGGCTCCAAAAGGTCGCGCCGGCACAATCACTACCTTCCGTTATGATCCAAAAATCTTCAAGGGCGAAGTAACCTATGATTTTGACACATTGGCACAGCGGTTCCGTGAAATGGCTTTTGTGACCCGTGCTGTCATCCTTACATTAATTGACAAGCGTGAAGACAAAGCAATTACCTTCTATTTTGAAGGCGGCATCTCCTCTTTTGTCAAATATCTCAACCTTAACCGCGATCCCCTGCATGATGTTTTATTCGTTGAAAAAGAAATTGAGGATGTGGGTATTGAAGTGGCGATTCAATATACCGACTCTTATTCCGAATCTGTATATGCCTTCGCCAACACCATCAATACCATCGATGGCGGCACACATCTGACAGGGCTCAGGATTGCCCTCACGCGTTCGATCAACGACTATGCTCGCAAAAACGGCCTGCTGAAGGATACCGATCCTAACTTCTCCGGCGATGACACCCGTGAAGGACTCACAGCCATCGTGAGCATCAAGCATCCTGATCCTCAATTTGAAAGCCAGACCAAGGTCAAACTGATGAATGCAGAGGTGCAGACCTTTGTTCAACAGGTCGTGAGCGATGGTTTGAGCGCCTTTTTAGAGCAAAACTCGTCCACCGCCAGGAAGATCATCCAAAAATGTTTGACCTCAGCACGCGCCCGGGCCGCTGCCCGCAAGGCCAGGGACCTGGTCATCCGAAAATCCGCCCTGGAAAGCCTGACGCTGCCTGGCAAACTGGCAGACTGTTCCGAGCGCGATCCCGAACGCACAGAACTCTACATCGTTGAGGGCGACTCGGCTGGCGGTTCTGCCAAACAAGGGCGCGACCGCCACTTCCAGGCGATCCTGCCACTGCGCGGCAAGATTCTTAACACCGAACGTGCCCGGTTGGATAAGATCCTCAATAACCGCGAGGTTAAAGCGTTGATCTCAGCCCTCGGCACCGGTATCGGCGATGGCTTCGATTTGGAAGGCCTGCGCTATGGTCGCATCGTCATCATGACCGATGCCGATGTGGACGGTGCACACATCCGTACTTTGCTGCTGACCTTCTTCTTCCGCTACATGGCGCCTTTGATTGAAGAAGGACACCTGTTTATCGCACAGCCCCCGCTCTATCTCATCAGCCATGGGCGGGAAAAGGAATATGTCTATACGGAAACCGAACGCGAGAAGCTGATCAAAACAATCACCTCAAATGGCGGGAAATACTCCCTGCAGCGCTACAAGGGTTTGGGCGAGATGAACCCGGACCAGCTCTGGGACACCACCATGAACCCCGACAACCGCACCCTGCTACGGGTCAACATTGAGGATGCCGCAGAGGCCGACCGCACCTTTGATATGCTGATGGGATCCAAGGTGCCCCCGCGCCGCCGCTTCATCCAGACCCATGCCAAGGAAGTCCGCAATTTGGACGTGTAAGATACATTTTAAATACCAATTAAGGCTGTATCCGCTGGGATGCAGCCTTTTTTGTCTGTTTGATCCAGAGTTCGGTTCGTAACGTTATGTGAAGCCTCCGTCAAATTAAGCCATGAAAACTTTGCTTGCCTTATTCTGAAAATCCTGCTGACACCCATGACCTTTCTGATATAGCAAAGCTATGCGAAAGAGTTATCATCATTGACCTGCGAAAAATCATGTTTGACGGCAAGCTGTCGGACCTAATGGGAAAATTAGGTGGAAGGCGATTGCCGAAATTTGAATTAACGGAAGAAACACCCAAATACCGCATCCGGGACCTCTCGGTTGAAGATCAGCCGATTGAAGATACCGTTTGAGAGATTTACGAAAAACGTCTGTTGTATAATGAGACTGATGATCCGAAAAATCCTGCATCTTGACCTGGACGCCTTTTTCTGCGCGGTTGAGGAATTGCGCGACCCTTCATTGAAGGGCAAACCCTTCGCTGTGGGCGGCTCAGCGGACCTGCGTGGTGTGGTTGCATCGTGCTCCTATGCCGCACGCATGTTCGGTGTGCGCTCCGCTATGCCCATGCGCCGCGCCCTGCAGCTCTGCCCAAACCTGATCGTGGTTTCCTCACGGCATAGTAATTACAGTGAAATCTCCAAACAGGTCATGGCTATGATAAATATCACGCCATTCATTGAGAAAATCTCAATTGATGAAGCCTTCATGGAAGTCTCAGACCTACAAGAATCCCTCGCAGACATTGCAAAGGATTTACAACAACGTGTCAACACGGAAATGAAGCTGCCCATCTCCATCGGCGGGGCAACCAACAAGCTGGTGGCAAAAATCGCCAATGATTGGGGCAAATCGCAAAAGAAGCGCCCAAAACCTCCAAATGCGATCA
>JBMCLF010000096.1:0-6368 GCA_048615215.1 Candidatus Brevefilum sp. | reverse complement strand
ACTCAAAGCAATTCTGGATATGATCGAACAAGATAACCTCAGCGATATTCTTGTTCGTCAAACGGGCAATATCGGCCTGGATTCTTTTGAGCCGATTGTGCAGGTAGTGAAACCCGGTGAAGAAAAAGTTACCTATGCGAAAGTCAACCCCGACATGGCCCGCCGCATAATTAAGGAGCACGTTCTCAATAATGAGATCGTGAAAGAATATCAAATCGAAGGATAAATCACAGAATCTAAGAAATTCTGGAAGGTAATCAATGGCTTATTTTCGTTCACATGTCCTAGTTTCCGTCGACCCCATTTGCGTTGAAAAAGGCGCTTATGATTTGATGGATGCGCTTCAGGATGAACTGGTCAAACAAGGCCTGGTTGATGAGGTCGAAGTGTTGGAAACTTCCCGTATCGGAGACCCCGAAACCATGGGGCCAGATTTAATGGTCTATCCCGAAGCTGTTCATTACACCAATTTATCGGTAGATGATGTCCCTTTCCTGGTGGAAGAGCATTTTCTCAAAGGACGTGTCGCTGAACAATACATCCAGGAAACCAAAGCGGTTGTCGATGAAGAACTGTCCGCACCGCAGCCAAAAGAAGTCCGGATTGTATTGAAGAATATTGGTGAGATTGACCCATTCAACATTGAAGAATACATCGCCCGAGATGGCTATCTGGCCCTGGGGAAAGTCCTCACAGAAATGACCCCAGAAGAGACGATTCAGGAAGTGCTGGATTCCGGCCTGCGCGGTCGAGGCGGCGCGGGTTTCCCAACTGGCCTGAAGTGGCGCTTCATCCGTAATGCCGAAGGCGAACAGAAGTTCATGATCTGCAATGCTGATGAAGGTGACCCGGGTGCCTTCGCCAACCGGCGTGTACTGGAAGGCGACCCCCACTCTGTGATTGAAGGCATGATCATCGGAGCTTATGCGGCAGGCGCGCACCAGGGTTACATCTACTGCCGGGCGGAATATCCTATCGCTGTCCGAACGATGAAGACAGCCATCGAGCAAGCCCGAAATTTCGGCCTGCTAGGTGATGACATTCTCGGCACTGGTTTTTCTTTCGACCTGGAAGTCCGCATGGGTGCTGGGGCCTTCGTGTGTGGTGAGGAAACCGCGTTGATGGCCTCCATTGAGGGAAAACGCGGAGAGCCATGGCCACGACCGCCTTTCCCTGCACAAAAAGGTTTGTGGGATCAGCCCTCAAACATCAACAATGTGGAGACTTATTCAAACGTCCCACAGATTATCCTCAAAGGGGCAGAATGGTTCGCCAGCCTCGGCTATGAGAAAAGCACCGGTACCAAAACCTTTTCGATGGCTGGTGACGTCAAAAACACCGGTCTGATCGAAGTGCCCTTTGGGATCTCCCTGCGTGAGATCATCTACGACGTTGGTGGTGGTATCAAAGAAGATAAAAAATTCAAAGCAGTACAAACAGGCGGCCCTATGGGCGGATGTCTGCCTGAAACCTTCCTTGATCTGCCGATGGATTATGAAGCACTGGCAGAAGCCGGGTCAATTCTCGGCTCAGGTGGACTCGTCATTATGGATGAGGATTCCTGCATGGTCGATATCGCCCGGTTCTTCATGGAGTTCACTCAAGACGAAAGTTGCGGTAAATGCACCCCCTGCCGGGTGGGCACCCGCCGCATCCTGGAGATCCTCACTGGGATCTGTGAGGGCAAAGGTAAGCCTGAAGATATCGACACCTTGAGAATGCTTTGCCAACAGATAAACGAAAACAGCCTATGCGGGCTTGGTAAAGGTGCGCCCAACCCGGTGATCAGCACCCTTGAGCACTTCCTGGATGAATATGAAGCACATATTTATGAGAAACGCTGCCCCGCCAGAGTTTGTAAAGCGCTAATCCGCTTTGAGATCTTAGAAGATCTCTGTACGGGCTGCACGCTTTGCGCAAGGAACTGCCCTGTTGACGCCATCTCTGGTGAACGCCGACAGGCACATTTGATTGATCCGGACATTTGCATCAAATGTGGCATCTGTGAACAGCTATGTCCATACGATGCCATTGAGATCAAGTAATTTTCACTCACCATAAAAATCAACACAGAGGAGGAAGGATATGTCAGTTGCAGTCAAAGAAGGACAGGATACCCGTCAGCTTGTACGGGATCTTGTCGAAGACATGGGGCATGAAAAGGCAGAACTCATCCCTATTCTTCATGAGATTAATGGTTCCGTGGGTTACGTCTCCGATGAAGCCATTGAGGAATTAGGCGAACAGTTACAGCTGCCCACCAGCCATATTTACTCCGTGGTAACTTTTTATCGCATGCTCTCTACAGAGCCGCACGGCCGTCATGTAATCCAATTCTGTGAGAGTGCACCCTGCCATGTTGCTGGGGGGCGCGAAGTCTGGCAAAAATTGCAAAAAGAATTAGGCCTATCAAAGGGTGAAACCAGCGAAGACAACAAATGGACCCTGCTAACCGTCAGTTGCCTTGGCGTTTGCGGCGTTGGGCCGGTCATAATTATCGATAATAACATCTATGGTAATGTCACACCTGAACAGGTGCCTGATATCCTTAGCAATTACGAATAGGAGAGCCTGATGAAAGCAACAAGATCAATGGTACTGGTATCAAGCGATCCTGACAGCCTGAAAAATAACGCGATGGATGTCTTCACGCTTCTTCAGCGTCAAATAGCAGCCTACGGCATGGAAGATGAAATCTCGATCTCAATGGCCAATGACATTGAGAAGAAAGGCTTCAATCCACTTGTACTGGTCTATCCAGATGCGGTGATCTACGGCCATGTTACACCAGAAGATGTTCCCCAAATTGTGGAAGAACATCTTTACAAAGGGCGCGTGGTTGAAGAAAAGCAAATTTCACCTTACGACCTTTCAGGCCGGATTGCCTGGCTTTCAGCCCGTAAAGGCAGCCTGCCAGCAGAAAACCGGATCGTCCTTAAAAACGTTGGCCTGATTGACCCGGAAAGCATCAATGAGTACATCATCAACGAGGGGTACGAAGCCCTCGGCAAGGTACTCAAAGAAATGACGCCGCAGGAAACCATCGAAGAGATCAAGCAGTCTGGATTGCGTGGCCGCGGCGGTGCTGGATTTCCTACCGGGCTGAAATGGCAATTTGTATCTGGCGCCAAAGGCGATAAGAAATTTGTCATTTGCAATGCCGATGAAAGCGAACCCGGCACCTTCAAAGACCGCCTGGTACTTGAGGGCGACCCACATGCTATCATCGAAGCGATGATGATCGCTGCTTATGCCGTTGGCGCTGATGAAGGCTTCATTTACATTCGTGGAGAATATGGCCTGGCGATCAGCCGCATGAAGGCCGCGATTGCACAAGCCCGGCAATTTGGCTTGCTGGGCGAAGGTATCTTTGGAACAGATTTCTCCTTTGACCTGCATATTCACGCCGGAGCGGGTGCATACATCTGCGGCGAAGAAACTGCATTAATTGAATCGATTGAGGGTAACCGGGGTGAACCACGACCACGTCCACCCTATCCCACCACAGCAGGTCTTTGGCAGATGCCAACGCTGGTCAATAATGTTGAAACCCTGGCAAACATCCCGGCGATCATCCGAAACGGAGCCGAATGGTACAAATCTATTGGGACGCCATCCAGCCCCGGCACAAAAGTCTATACGATCCTTGGCAATGTCAACGTGACAGGACTTGTTGAGGTGCCCATGGGAATCACCCTGCGCGAAGTTATCTCGATTTATGCAAAAGGGATGAAAAATGGTTCCAGCTTTAAACTTGCACAAACCGGCGGTTCCAGCGGGTCCATTATCCCGTCCAGTCTTCAGGACACGCCCATGGATTTCGACTCTTTCAACAAAGCAGGGGTTTCATTGGGATCAGGCGCATTGCTGATCGCCAACGAAGAAACCTGCGTGGTTGATTTGGCAAAAGTATTGCTGAACTTCTTCCGCATTGAAAGCTGCGGTAAGTGCAACCCCTGTCGAATTGGGAATAAGCGTGCATTTGAGACCCTCTCAAATATTACGGAAGGCATCGGCACGATGCAAGATCTGGATGACATGCAACAAATGAGCGATCAACTTATCCAGCTTTCCAACTGCGGCCTCGGCCAAACAGCCGGTTCACCGCTCAACGACATTCTCAAACATTTCCGGGCGGAAGTAGAAGCCCATATCAAACTCAAAGTTTGTCCAGCAGGTGTCTGCCCCATGAGCGGCCGCCGGGCATACCAGATCGACTGAAATAAATAACGGAGTATCAGAACATGATTAAACTCACAATTGACGATAAAACGATTGAGGTGCAGGAAGGAACAACCGTCCTGGAAGCTGCAGAAGCAGCCGGGTGTTATGTGCCCACCCTGTGCCACCATCCCCAACTGACACCATATGGCGGCTGTCGCCTGTGCATGGTAGAGGTCGAAGGGGCTCGCACCTTGCAGCCCTCCTGCACCCTTCCAGCAACGGACGGCATGGTGATTAAAACAAATTCCGAAAAAGTTTTGAATGCTCGCAAATTCGTGCTGACCTTGATCTTCAGCGAACGCAACCACTTCTGCATGTACTGTCCGGTTAGTGATGGCGATTGCGAACTTCAAAATCGCGCTTATGACGAGGAAATGACCCACTGGGATCTCCAGCCGAACTGGCAGCCCTTTGAAGTGGACGCCTCTCACCCCTTCATCATCCTGGACAACAACCGCTGCATCCTCTGCCGCCGCTGTGTTCGTGCCTGCGGTGAACTGGTTGGCAATTACACCCTTGGCTTTGAGGAACGTGGCGCGGACAGTTTGCTTGTAGCTGATTACAATGTTCCCCTGGGAGAAAGCACCTGTATCTCATGCGGTAGCTGTGTGCAGATCTGCCCCACCGGTGCATTGATCGACCGGCAGAGCGCCTATCAGGGCAAAGAAACTGAAGTTGACCACAATGTTGGTGTGTGCGTAGAATGCTCAGTCGGCTGCCAGCGGGATGTCCTCACCCGGGATAACCGTCTGATCAGGATCGAAGGCGAATGGGATGCAGAATTGAATAACGGTCTGCTTTGCGATAAGGGCCGCTTCCTGCCTTTGGAAGACGACCGCTCCCGCTTATTAACGCCCCTGGTCCGCAAGAACGGCAGTCTCAAAGCTGCCACATGGGAAGAGGCAATCCAAACAATTTCAGAAGGCCTTGGCAAAGGTGAAGGATTGGCTGCATTGGCCTCGACCCGATTGCCCGTCGAAGATTTGGCTCTGTTCAAATCCATCTTCGCTGACGGCCTCAGCGCAGAGTTGGTCACCAGCCTTGAGGAAGGCAAAGCAACAGCCTCCCTGTCTGCGATGGCCGACAAACTCGGAAAGCCTTTTGAATCCAGTCTGGATGTCCTTAAAGACACAGACGCCGTGCTCACTCTGGAACTCGACCTGGTTGATGAGCATCAAGTGGCTGGTTTCTTTGTGAAGCGCCAGCTTCTTGAAGGTACCCGGCTGATTGTGGCTGATGGCGGGAAAAATCAGCTTGCAGAAAATGCAACGGATAAACTTGCCCTCAGCCCTGGCGAGGAAGCACAATTCTTATCCCGATTGTTGAATGCCATCGAAGAGGGCTCAGAAGACGAAGCACTCAACAAAGCGGTCGATGCTTTGAAGAATGCAGAAAAGCCTTGCATTGTCTACGGTAAAACTTTCGCCGAAAATGCTAAGGAAGAAGCGCTAACAACTTTGCTCAAGCTGGCTGAAACCCTCAACGCCGCTTTGATTGGCGTCAAAGGTAATGCCAACAGCATGGCTGCTGCCCAATTAGGGTTAGAAGCCCCCTTTGAAGCTAAAGACCTTAAATCGGCATTTGTTCTGTTGGGAGACGAAGAGCCTTCGCAGAAACTGACCAAAGCCTTGGAGGAAATCCCCTTCGTGGTCGCACAGGCTGCTTACGGTTCACAACTGACCGGAAACGCCGATGTTGTCCTCCCGGTGACCATGTGGGCAGAACAATCTGGAACCTATTTGAACCTCGATGGGCGCTTGCAAAAAGCGGTCAAGTCGTTGGATGAGCCGGAAGGCGTACTCTCTTCAAAGGAAGCCCTTTTGAAAATCGCTGAAAGCCTCTCACTCAAACCTGATATGGACTGGGAAGCCAGCCTGAAGTCTCGCACTCCTACAGTTGCATTTCAGAAAGCATGAGCATCTCCGGTAAAATACTGGTTGATGGAATGAAAGGAAATTCTTATGTCAAAACCTAAAGTAGCAACGGATTGGCTTTGTGGGTGCGCAGGCTGCCACATGTCCATTCTTGATATCGATGAAAGAATCTTACAGGTTGTTGAACTCGTGGACCTGCGCTCGTCCCCGATCACCGACCTCAAAGAACCAGACGAAGCAGGCGTTGATGTCGGCATTCTCGAAGGTGGG
>JBMCLF010000095.1:0-6393 GCA_048615215.1 Candidatus Brevefilum sp. | reverse complement strand
ATAGCATACTTCAAAGCACCCAATGCCACCGCTTGCGCAATAGATTCCTTAACTTCATCAGTCAGTTCGGGGTTCTTCTCTTCCACGATCGCACCCGCGCGCTGAGTGGCTTCCGTAATCAGGTCATCAAACAGCACTACTGTGCCTTCTCTGGAGGACATGGTAACGTTGCCGGGCAGATTGACAAGCTCATAAGGCAGGTGATGCAGCCTATCCGCCCATTTGTAACCCAATATTTCCAGCGTCTTGAAAATTTGTTTCAAGTACAGCGACTGCCGGACATCTATCACATAGATTGATTGATCGAGATCGTATTCTTCAAATTTCTGTATAGCCAACGGAAGATCTTTGGTTGCATACAATGATGAGCCGTCAGAACGCAAGAGCACCAACACCCGGTACTCATCTTCAGTACCCACCGCGACGTCCAGGTCAATGAAAACCGGACCTTCCGGGCGCTCATCTTCAGCCAGTCCCTGTTCAATCATATTTTCAACCAGAGCCACGCCGGAATCTTCTACATCACTCTCAAAATAAATCCGGTCGAATTCTTCGCCCAGCAGATCATAAATCTCCTCAAATCCCTCTAACGACCATTGACGGGTTTTCTTCCATAAATTAATAATTTCCGGGTCTCTTGCGTTCCAGCGGGCATAAAGCGCTCGCACTTCAGCCTCGTTTACAGGGTCCTGAAATAACCGGTCAGCTTCCGCATAGATTTCGTCCATCCAACGAATTTTGTTATCACCGGGCTCTTCGTCAGCGTGGTTCTTGAGATAATTCCACATCCATTTGACCACATGCAGTCCTATATCGCCCAGGTAATTCGCACGGATAACCTCATTGCCAGCAAATTCAAGGATCCGGCAAACGCTACCACCTAAAATGACATTGCGCAAATGGCCGACATGGAAAGCTTTATGTGTGTTAGGCTGAGAATACTCCACCATCACGGTCTTATCACGGGTTTCTGCTCTGCCAAATTGAGCACCCTTTTTTAGGACAGAATCCACCACGCGGCCAGCATAATCCGACGTCGAAAAATAGAGGTTCAGATAACCGTTTATCGCCTCAATTCGTGAAAAGCCTGCAGGCAACTCCTTAAGGAATTCTTTGATTCCTTCTGCCAGCTCCTGCGCCCGTTTGGGGACGATCACCCGCTTGCCAGATCGAGCTTCTGAAGCTGCCACCGGGAAGAGCGGAACGGCCAGGCCCCATTCCCCACTGAAAGGGATTTGACGAAATTCAAGAACAGGGTCATCAATTCCTTCTGCCTTCAAATATTGGCGGATTTCTGCATCAATCTTAAATTTTTCTTTTTCAAACATAATTCTCATTTTTCTTGAATTGGTTTGTCGCAGAGGAAATTATAACATCTCCACCGTCAGCTATAAAAATCAATCAAAAAATTGATATGCAAAACGGGAGCATAAAAGCTCCCGCTGCTAGTTGGTTCATCGCGTTGAAATAAACGTGAGCCGTCTACTCCAAGCCGTTTAATTTTTGCATTAAAGTGCTCTTCTGTCGCGCGGCCTTATTCTTATGAATAATATTCTTTGCAGCAGCCTTGTCCAGCGCTTTGACAGCCGCTGTGGTTGCTGCCTGGGCTTCTTCCATAATGCCGCTTTCAATGGCCATTTCAGCCTTTCGAACGGCAGAACGAGCTTTACCGCGGAACACGCGATTGAGTTCTCGTCGTTTCTTATTCTGACGATTGCGCTTAATTTGCGATTTAATATTTGCCAAGGTCTTTCCTCCAAACACTTACCAGATCAATTTCAATATTTACGAAGCCCTATTTTACCCGACCACCGGGGATTTGTCCAGCAAAAATCACCCAACAAGAATTCAGTACTGTTACACATTCTCTTGACCGCTATGCCATAATTGATGTCCTTCGTCAGGTATTTTTGCACCTCCCCTTCCAGTGCATTGACATACTGCTCCAGGGCATTTGCGCTGAGAGAGTTTAGAGAAAATGGGGACGGGTTATTATTGCTCAACACCTAATACCCAATTCCTACCCCCACATATACATTTCCAACACATATGGCGTATAATGACAATCTGAAATGAGAATCCAGGTCGGCCGGATGGCCGCGGGTGCGCAAGCGCCCGAGGAAAGTCCGCACACCTCAGGGCAGCATGCCGGGTACCGCCCGGAAGTGCGTAAGTGCTTGGAGCAGGGCCACAGAAAGAATACCGCTCTCCTTCGGGAGAGTAAGGGTGAAACGGCGGTGTAAGAGACCACCGACGGGCGCAGTAATGTGCCCGGACAGGCAACCCCCATGCGGTGCAAGGTCAAGCAGGAGAGAAGTCTGGCGACAGACGGGAACTGCCCGCTTCCCAAACATCTCCGGGTAGACCGCTCGAGCGGGTGGGTAACCACTCGCCCAGATAGATGTCCATCCAGGCGGGGCTCCCGCCGGACAGAATGCGGCTTACAGGCTGGCCTGGATCTTTCATTTGAAATACGAAGAAAATAGCTGGTAATTTTCAATACTGAGCATTAATTGCATATAAGTTAACGGGGGAAGAGGCAAGCCTTACAACATTCACCTCTGATCATTTCGAAATATCGATCATGAAAATTGGTCCAATCCAAAGAAAGATCCACAATTAATATGATATTTAAAAATCCCGTTGACGGAAACAACATCGATTATCAATTTTTCAACACAATAAACAATCAAAAGCGGATCCTAAATTCTTAATATCTCTTTTTAATGGCTGAAGTAAATAAAGGTTAACATCATTCTTTTCACAAAAAGAGAAAACTTATTGATTTTATTCCTGTCAATTGTTTATAATAAAGTATGCCAACAACGATCTACACGATTGGACATAGCAACCTCAACTTTATGAGGTTCCTCTCACTCCTCCAGGAGCACAACGTCAACCACATCATCGACATCCGGAGCATCCCTTACAGCCGAAACGCTCCCTGGAGCAATAAGTCGCGCCTGTCTGATATCCTGAAACCTTTCAAGATCCGCTACACTTACCTGGGACACAAATTAGGGGGTAAAAAACCAGCCCGGGAAAAATTCAGCCAAGCTGAGACCTTATCATCCTTAGAAATATTCAATCAGGCTGTACAATCGCTGATTGATCTTTCGGCACGAGATCATTTAGCGCTGCTGTGTGCCGAAAGCGACCCTGTCAAATGCCACCGCCAGCATGTGATTGCACAAACCCTCATGGATTCTGAAGTCAAGGTTATCCACATTCTTAAGGACGGTCAATTATTAGAGGCCTGGCGAGAGGATACGCTGGCAGAGCAGCCCGAATTGTTCTGAAAATTCATTTAGGAATTAACTCATCAGGTACAATAAAGACGATAAATACAATCTTAATACTCATAATATAAAGAGGTTCAAATGAAAATTAAACAGAGCTTGAAGGTTTTTTACCTCACGTTCATTCTGATGTTTTTACTTTCCAGCTGTAATTTACCCTGGCAATCTTCTGAAATAGCAATATCTATTACCAGCCATGAAGAAGGACAAACTGTGGTCCTCAATGAGGAAACTCGGGTGGTTTCCCTGACAATCGCAACCCGCGGAATCCAATCGGTGGAGCTGTACATCAACGGCGAGTTAGAGCATACTGCCACACCAACCGATGGCACACCCGATGAATTCACAGCTGACCAACCCTGGACGCCCCAACAAGAAGGCAATGTGGTGATTTCCGTAGTTGCCATTGATGCAAGCGGTAACTCATCCGACCCAACCAGCATAACAGTACAGGTCGTACCGTCGGTGAGTGAAACAAACAAAACCCCAACACCCAACGCAACTGCTACTCCTGAAGACTACGCCCAGACCCAAACTGCCCAGGTTGGCTGTACTAATGACGCAACCTTTGTTCAGGATGTGACCATCCCACCTGATTCCAACCTATCAGCTGGATCAAATTTCACCAAAATCTGGCGGGTCAATAACAGCGGTTCCTGCGAGTGGTTGGGGTATGAACTGGTGCACGCCAGCGGGGATTTAATGAACGCGAGTTCTCCTAAAGCAATTCCAGCTGTTCAAAGTGGAGATAACGCGGATCTCAGTGTCAACATGACCGCACCTGGGACCCCCGGCACTTATTCCGCTTCATGGCGGATCCGGGCGGATGACGGCACTGTTTTTGGACCCGAACTCACACTGACGATCATTGTCCCGGCCGCCGATACCGCTACACCAGAGCCAACACTGACCTTTACACCCACCGTAACTCCAACACAGACACCTACAATGGGATTGATCATTCCCACGCTACCTACGCTCATCGTCGTCCCAATGCTGTCTGTTGAACAAGTTGGTGAGCAAATCTCTATCCCGGCAAATAGCAGTGGCAATACAACCGTATCCTGCCCGGGTGATTCCGTGGTTGTTTCTGGAGGCTTTGCTGGTTCTTCAGGCCTGCGCATCTGGCATTCGATGATGAATACAAGCGAAAATGGCTGGCGGGTTCATGGTCGTAACACAACCAGGTCATCCAAATCAATGAATGTTTACGCCACCTGTCTGCATAATTCAGGCGGATCGACCAGCCTGGAATTTTCCCAGAAAAACGCCAATGCCAACGATGTCACCAATTTAAAAGTGAGCTGTCCTTCTGGCTCTCAGGTAACAGGCGGCGGCTGGGTCGTTGGGTCAAATACCTCCATTGAAATCTATAACTCGTCCAAATCAGGCAATGGCTGGCAGATTTACATCGACAACTCTGCCGGAGATACTCCACTGGTCAATGTTTATGCGGTATGTCTTTCAGGCGTCTCTGGATCGACGTCTTCAACCAGCAACAACGGAGATGTCCCCGGGAATGACATCGGGCATGTCGTCAAGCAATGCCCATCCGGCCAGTATGTGACGGGCGGCGGGTTTGCGACCAATATCGGCGCGATCATTTACAACACATCCAAAACGGATAATGGCTGGCAAAATTACGCACAGAATACTACCGGAATAGAAAAAGGCTTAAATACCTATACCATTTGTTACGAACCATAATCAGAGAAAACAAATTAATCGTGCAAAATTTCAGAAATCTCATTCGTGATTGATGGTGATCTACGAACACATAACGGCGTTGCGTGAAACGCCGTTATGTGTTTTAAATCTCAATGTGGGAAATTTGTATTTTATTTGATACTATCAGAAAGACCTCTTATGCAGCGCAAAAAACAGTCAAGTGATCTGATTGTTTTTTGACCAACGATTTTTGTTTTTTGGATTCATCTTCTGGGTATAATGGATGTAACTTAAGAAAGTGAGGAAACTTGTCAAAATCAAAACTTTTTAATAAAGATATCATCAGAAAAATCAAAAACAAAAACGAGGCTCAAATTGTTCAGCCCGTCCAGGTCAATCGAACCGAAAAAGAAAACGAACTGGTCTTCTTCTTCAAACCAGAATTGTTAGTGGTGGAAGATCCTAAGAAACTCCAGGCTTCATTGGATTTGGTGGCTGAGAAATTCAAAGAATTCGATGTGACCGTCAGCGGTGCAGCCATCGTCCCGGGTGCTGTTCTTGAAAAATACGAGATCATGAACCGACATTACGGTTTCATCAACCAGCTTTCACGCAAGGCTTCAAAAATAGTTGACGAGGATACCCGCGCAAAAATATTTGAGAAGCTCATGTCGATAGAATTTCCCTTTACACCGAAGAACAAGCACCTCTTCAACGAGTTCGGCATCAAATTGCGCAAAGCCGGCATGCTGCAAGAAGCGCTGCAATGGTATTGCAAGGCTCTGGAATGCTGTAGCATGGACCCCCATCTCTACTACAACCTGGGGCGCGTGCACTACGAAATGGCCAAACCGGAAGTTGCTGTCCAGAACCTCGAAGCCGCGCTGAACATCGAGCCGGATCTGATCCCTGCTGAAAAACTGCTGGAAGCAGTGCGCAAGAGCATGGCCGGCAATGACGCCACCACTGCCGCCTGAGCCCGGGCTATTTTTCGGCTTCGCGGCGCCCCTGGTCCCAGGCGGCCTGGGGCACTGCTTCTTCCGGCAGCATCACGGGAATCTCCTCGCGAATGGGATAGACCACGGCACAAGCCTGACAGCGCAAGCCTTCTTCCTGGCCCAGCAAGTCGAGCTCGCCCTTGCACACAGGGCAAGCCAGAATATCGAGCAGATCCTTGTTCAATGCCATCTTGCTCCTCCCCACCCCCTGCCTTGGCGCAAGGGGAAAGTTGTTGACGTTGCTGCATCGGACAATCTGCTGCCTACACTGTCCCTGCTGCACTCGCAAGAACAAACCCGAACTTCGCAGCATTGGAGCAGCATTGGAGATTGACATCCGCGCGAGGTGATTCTAGCACCTTGCAAGACCCGCCTGGCTCCCTGCGCTCAGGTTTCGCGAATCACTGAAAAGGAGAAGCACGCCCATG
>JBMCLF010000094.1:0-6529 GCA_048615215.1 Candidatus Brevefilum sp. | reverse complement strand
TGGTCAATGAGCTGCCGCTCCCGGAATCAAAGGTGGTCACATGGATTCCGCCAATACCTCTGGTGCCCATTTCGCCCATGAGCACTTTGATATCCCGAGCAGCGGGAAAGTTATGTGTCTTTAGGGTCACGCTTTCATCTTCTTGTACAGAAATGATGCTAATGGTGGGAATGTTTGCGGTTGAGCCGGTGACCAGGCCTGCCACACCTCCGCCGCTGGCGCCGGTCTTGTTATCAAAAGTGGTATAAACTTCCAGGTCACTTTCGTTAGACTCGAAGCGGATGACAAGCTGCGCTTCAGACCGCAAACTTGCTGGGATTTCAAAGCTCTGGACAAAAGTGCTTGAACCATCAAGGTCAAAGGAGTCAACCTCGACACCTCCGATTCCCTGTGTACCTTCCTCGCCCATTAAAACATCAAAAGTTTCATCATCGGGAAAATCGGCACCTTTAATAATCACCAGTGTGTCTTTTTTGACTGAGGCCACCATGATTTCAGCCTGGGCAGAGACCCCTTCTGCTGGTGTCCCGCCAGTATGCGTCCCGAAGGTGGTGTTTGAGAACCAGTTGAAGGCATAATGACTGGTGGTTGTGGATTCCAGCCGGATAGCAATCTTGCTCTCATCCTGGAGTGTGGTTGGGATTTCAAAGGTGAACTTAAGGCTGCCGCCTTTTCCAGAATTGACCTCGCCAACCTTCACCCCATCCACGCCTTTGGTGCCAAATGGCCCCATCAGCGCAATAAAGTCGCGGTTTGCTGGAAAGTTCTTGGTTTCTACGGTGACCTGCTCATCCTCAGTGACACCTTGAATGCTTATCATTGGAACGGTGTCCGCAGAGGCCATATTCCCGAGCGGCATGAGGGATATGAGTGTTACTAGAATTGAAACCAGGGCTAATTTTTTCATCTTTTCACCTCTCGAGAAATATTGCGTATAGTAAAAAACTACTCTTATTCATTTTCAATTTCTAAAGAATTTTCCGTCTTGATGAGATCCAATAATTCTTGTGTGAGGGCTATGTATTGTCTGTTACCTTGTGATTTGGGATCATAAATAAAAGTGGGAACACCGGCAAGCTGGCTTTCTGGCAATTTCATATCTAATCCGATAATTGTTTCAAGCAGGGCATCCTGATAATGGTCTTTGATTTGGGCATAAATGCGTTCATGCAGTGATTCCCTCCGATCCATTTTTGTTATGAGGAGTCGGTAGAGTACTTCAGGATTGACCCGTTCCCGGGTGAGCTTGATCAGCCGAAACATGTTATCAAGGGTTTGCAGTGCCAGGTATTCGCAAACCAAGGGCAGGATCACCAGGTCTGCGCTGGCGACGGCATTGACCGTAATAGAGTCCATACCCGGTGGACAGTCCAGAATCAGAAATTCATAGCCGGAAAAGTCCTTTTCATTTAAAATCCCGCCCAGGATGGTTTCATAGTTCTCTTTCTGGTAAAGCTCTCTTGGTACGGATGAAAGCGCGGCATTTGACGGGATAAGGTCTAGTTCTGGGATGCTTGTGGGATAAATCAGGTTTGATAGTGGCGCGCTATCATGGAAAAGGTCCGCTGTTGTAAATTTAAGTTCGTTCAAGTCGAATCCGAAGGCTGATGAGAGGTTCCCCGAGGGTGCCAGATCGATCAACAGGCACTTTTTTTCCATTCTTCCCAGTTCAGCTCCCAATGAGGCGCACGTCGTGGTCTTCCCCACGCCGCCTTTTTGCTGACAGACGGCAAAAACAAAAGGGCGTTCGCTTTTTCGGATGTCGTTCATGCGCTATCTCCGATCCCTATTGAGTCACAGTAATTATACGATATTCAAAGAGGGACTTCAATTATAAAAGTGAAATCATTAAAATAAGATGATTGAAGCGGATTATTTTTTGTTAAATCCTGAAGAAGGAAAAGAAAAAACCGCCTCGAGCATTGAGGCGGTTCAGGATCGGGCTAAATAATTCTATTGTTGATTGATTTTGATCTTGCGGGGTTTGGCCTCTTCGGCTTTGGGGATGTGAAGGGTGAGGACGCCATTTTCAAGGTTTGCTTCCACTTTGTTTGAATCCAATGGTGTGGGTAACGAGATTACCCTGTGGAATTTTCCGTCCGGCCGTTCAGCTAGCAGGTAAGTTTCACCCTCCTCACGGCCAGATCGCAACTCGCCGGAGATGGTGACAACTTCATTGACAATTTGGATATCTACATCCTCTGGAAGGGCACCGGGGAGCAGCGCTTTGAGCGTAAATGAGTCGCTGTTGGCTTTTACATCAATTGGAAAGGTCAATGCGCCACGGTAATCTTCTTCCCAATCCCGCATGATTTCATCCATTGATCTTCGCCGGGCAGATCTTCGAATTGGATTGATATACAGGGTCATATAATTCCTCCATTTTTGTAGTTTGATTTGTCTCTTTTTCCCACATCTTAATCAGACTTTGTTAACACCGTATCAGCATTTAATTTGAGGATTGTTAGAATTTTGTTGCTCGCATTTCTATGTCAGTTCTGTTACAATAAGCGCCGAAACCGAACATTTTTACACAGATTAAAACCATGAAAAAATCGTTATGGATCGTAATGCTGGTCCTGATTTTAAGTGTTGCAGTTTTGGGAATTTTCCTTTATCAGAAATACTTTTCCCCAGGCGAGCGTTCACGAAAAGTCATCAATTTCATACGGAACCCCGAAAAATATCCGGAGTGGGTTATCCCAGCACTGAGCCAATGCAGCGAGGCCCCCTTTTTGATGCCTACCAGTGGGATGATTGGATTTGTTTGGGATGATTCCTTCAGGCCTGGCCATCGGCATCAGGGCATTGACATCTTCCCAGGAACTGATGTTGGGGTTACGCCGGTATATGCAGCGTATGATGGTTACCTGACTCGCAATTCAGATTGGAAGTCCTCCCTGATCATGCGAGTGCCCTCTGATCCATTGCGGCCGGGAGAACAGATCTGGCTGTATTACACACATCTGGCCGATCCAGAGGGAAATTCGCTGATTGATTCAGCTTTCCCACCTGGCGTTTCCGAAATTTTTGTTCCTGCTGGAACCCTCCTGGGAACTCAGGGAAATTATTCTGGCACTCCAGGCAATCCAACCGGAGTGCATCTACATTTTTCCATTGTCAAGGATGATGGGCAGGGTGGGTATCTGAACGAGCTTGAGATTAAAAATACCCTTGACCCATCCCCTTACTTTGGATTATCCCTGAATGCGGCTGAAAACCCTGAATCCATCCCCATCTGCAAGTCTCCCTGAATTCAACAGATGCCGGGCATCATTATTTTGATTGTATAATAATTACTCATTTATGTTTGAGTGAACCAGATATAAGCAGCACAGGGAGTGATTATGAACGCGATTGGAAAACATTTCTATCTGGAAGATTCTTATGATGGGGTGGTCCTGGGTGTGGTTAAGCTCGATCACGGCCTGCTGCTTGTGGATACCCCGCTGCGTTTTTCTGATCAGGCTTCCTGGCGGGAGAAGATAATGGAATTTGGGGAGGGTGTTTACCGTTTTATATTGATGCTGGATCCGCACATCGACCGCACGATGGGATTGTCCGCATTGGATGGCAGCGTTCTGGGGCATGAGTCCGCTGCTGAGATCCTGGAAAGCAGGCCGGCTTCTTTGCGGCCCCATGAGATTGAAGCCGGTGCAGAAGCTGAAGCCCTTGAACAACCGCTCAATGTCCGCTGGACTTTGCCGGACATGAGCTTCTCCCACTCAATGGCGCTGTATTCCGATGAAACACCTGTCACAATTACCCACAGGCCTGGTTGTCACACAGCCGGGTGCTGGGCGCGGTCGGACGATGAAAAAATTGTTTTTGTGGGGGATAGCGTGCTCGAACATCAGCCGCCCTTTCTTGCCTGGAGTAACCTTGAGATCTGGCTGGAGGAACTGGCGGAATTGCAATCGGAGCCAATGCGAGGTTACCGGATCATCACCAGCCGGAACGGAATAGTTAGGCAGGAAACGGTTGAAAAGTTGGCCGATTTCCTCGCCTATTTAAAGGAAAACCTGGATGGGCTGGCAGGCCAGAGTGACAAAAAAGAGGCCATTGCCGACTTACTGCCGACGCTGCTGAGAAAGATCAACTTTGACAGAAAATTTTCCAACCTGTATCGAAAACGCCTGGCGTACGGCCTTACCGAATACCTCAAACGCCAGGAAACCCTTAAAAATAGCGAAAAATAGGAGATTTGTTCATGAAAGGCATGGATTGTGTCCCTCTGGTTGAAGTCACTCGGGGTGAAATTGTTGAGTCAATCCATTACGGCGCATTTATCGTCCTTGATTCAAGCGGGCGTGTAATCGCCGGATTGGGCGAGGCGGATTTGATGACTTACCCTCGCAGTTCAATGAAGCCGTTTCAAGCCCTGCCACTAATAGAACGCGGTGGGGATGCTGCTTTTGATTTTACGCAACAAGAGATCGCCATTATTTGTGCTTCACATGCCGGTACTGATTTGCATAAATCGGTGCTGGAAGGTATGCATGTTAAGCTCGGTACCCGTGAAGGTGATCTGGCCTGCGGCGTGCATTGGCCGGGTGATGCAGATACGCGTGAAGCCATGAAACAGGCGGGGGAAGAGCCCACACCTTTCAGGCACAACTGTTCGGGTAAACACACCGGCATGCTGGCGCATGCCTGCTTGCGTGACCTCCCAATCGAAAATTATCTTGACCCACAGCACCCGGTGCAGGTGACAATCCGGGAAACGTTGGCGGAGATGGTGAACATCACGCCAGATGAGATGCCGTTGGGCATTGATGGCTGTTCGGCGCCGGTTTATGGCATCCCGCTGCGGAACATGGCTCAGGGAGTGGCGAAACTGGCTGATCCCGAAGGGCTTGAGGATAATCGAGCTGATGCCTGCCGTAAGATCACCGCAGCAATGATGGCGCATCCGGTGATGGTATCCGGCCCGGGAAAATTCGACACTGAATTGATGCGTGCTGCTGGGGGAAGGGTCTTCAGCAAGGGCGGTGCAGAAGGCTATCACATCCTTGGTGTGATGCCAGGCGCACTGGGAGAAAGCTCACCCGGATTGGGAATTGCGATCAAGATCGCCGATGGTGATGCCAAAGGGAGAGCCCGGTCGTCGGTCAGCCTGACAATCTTATCTGCTCTGGGCGTTTTAGATGAGCAAGCCCTTGCACAATTAAGTGAATTTGGCAACGTTCCGGTGAAGAACTGGCGGAAACTAATCGTTGGCGAAGTGCGGCCGGCGTTTGACCTTCCCGAATTATCATTTCAGGAGGATTGATGACTGCTGATGCAGGTTATGAAGCACGTATCCGGAAAATCCGACAGCGGTTGATTGAGGCTTTTGGCAAGCCTGAATGGCGTCCGACACTGGGCCCGGTGACCGAACTGGTATCCACCATCCTCTCTCAAAACACCAATGATACGAACCGTGATGCCGCTCTGGCAAAGCTCAAAGCCGCATTTCCAGATTGGGAAGCCGTCATGCACGCCCCAACCGAAGCGGTGGTGAAGGCAATCCGGACCGCAGGGTTGGCCAACCAAAAAGGGCCGCGCATCCAGGGCGCTTTGCAGGACATTGCCGAACAAACTGGTGGTGAGATCAATCTTGATTTTCTCAAAGAAATGGAACCAGAAGAAGCGCGGGAATGGCTGTTGGATGTGAAAGGTGTGGGACCAAAGACTGCTGCCATTGTATTGCTGTTTTCTTTGGGAATTCCGGCGTTCCCGGTTGACACCCACATCTACCGGGTGAGCGGACGCATTGGTATCCGGCCACTGCACCTGTCGGTTGAGAAGACTCACGCTTACCTGGAAGAGCGCATTCCAGAGGAAGCGTTTTACGACCTGCACCTGAACCTGATTCGGCTGGGCCGGCAGGTGTGCGGCGCGAGGAAATGGCATTGCTACCGCTGTCCGGTGGAAGACCTGTGCGAATTTGAGAACAAAAACCTAAACCCCGATGATATTTAGTTGATATTAACGATTCGGGCCTGACCTCGACTGTAAAACAGATAATTTATTCGGTTTGGGGGAGTTCACCGATCAGCGACCAGGGACCGGTCCAGGTGATGCGAACCTTGCGCTCCTGCCCCAAAAGATTTTCTTCGCTTTCCACAAAGACCAGTTTATTGGTCCGGGTCCGCCCGCGCCATCTCCCGCGCGATTTTTCTTCAATCAAGACCATGACAGTTTGATCCATTAAGCGGCTGTTGATCTCAGCGGCGATTTCTTCTTGAAGAGCTTCAAGCAGGCGGAAGCGGCGCATCTTCTCTGCTTCAGAAACATTGTCCTCCATTTTCCTTGCGGAGAAGGTGCCCGTGCGAGGGGAATAGCGCGCCAGATGAGCCACATCCATACGCAACTCTTTCAGCAGGTCATATGTTTTGCAGAATTGTGCTTCGGTTTCTCCCGGAAAGCCGACAATAATATCGGTGGCGATCGAGACTCCGGGAATCCGCTCCCGAATGCGATGAATCAGGGTGCGATAGGAATCGGCGCTGTAGCCGCGGCGCATGGCCTGCAGGATTTCATCATC
>JBMCLF010000093.1:0-6667 GCA_048615215.1 Candidatus Brevefilum sp. | reverse complement strand
TGCGATCTGATAGCCCAGAGGTTCCCCAATTCGGGTGATGAATTCACCAGTAATCAGTGCTGTGATAATCCCGGCTATCCCCATGATGAAATTGCGGGTGCCAAAATAGCGCCCTCTCCCCTCAAGCGGTACAACATCCCCGGTTAACGCCATCCAACCTGGAAAACCAATGTTGTTGAATGCTTCTCGCAGCAGCGCCATGCCAAGGATAATCCAGATGAAAGCGCTGGGAGCCCTGAAAAAGAAGGGGAACAAAGCCATTAACAAGATCGTCAGGCGGCTGCCGGTGGCGCTTATCAGTGTGATCTTCTGACGCGCACCCGTACGCTCTACCAACAGCGCCGCCGGGAGCAGCAGAAAGGCAGCAATAAGATTGCTCAAAGAACTGAGCAGGCCAATTTGCTGACGAGTTGCACCAAGGGTGAGGAGAAAAATCGTGATATAAGTCAGGATTATTTTGTCGCTGGCCGCAGCGAATAACCCATCATAAAAGAAGAGCGTTAAATTTCGGCGGTTTTTTGCGGAAAGGGTAGCTGCCCAGGCACCACCCCAGGTGAACCGGCGAAATCTATATCGGAATTGTCTCCTTAAACGTTGAATGTTACGAGAATTCATCGATAAATAAAAACCTTATAATTTTAAGAGTGTTTTTGAAATTAAATTTGTTCGAAGTGCTCCACCGGCATACTGTAGAAGATTGCTCCACCTTCAATTGTTTCAATGACGGGGAGGTGAGTCAGTTCCCCGGTACCGCGCATTTGTACAGGGACGAATCTTTTATGTGGTTGGCAATATTTCCTCACAAGGTTATTGAGGGTCTCCTGGCGAGCCTGATTGAGGCCCAGCAGTAAAAGTACGGTCGGTTCATGAAATAAACTGCCCCTTGTGTCGATGATTGTGAAATAAAAATGCTGTTTATTCAGCCTGGCCATTAGCTTTTTTGATTGGGATCGTGAGACAACAATCAGGGCCAGCAGATCAATATCGAGTTCGGCCATCATTTAACCTCTGAAAGAATTGAGTTTTTATGTGTTGATTGTAATCCTTGAATGTGGATTTTCTGGACAAACTCCAATTTATTATTAAAGGAATACCCGGCAGGGAGGATTATTTTTCTTCATTTTGTCCGTCCCCAATCCCGCGCGGAATCCATTTCTCTTTATTTTCTCTCAGCCGGTGGATATCACCGCTGCGTTCGTGGAGTTGGTCAAAACCTTCCGGCTTAAGGAACATCTGCTTGCCTTCCAACAATCCAAAGACGCCGCTTTGTCCGTGTTCGATAGTTTTGTCTTTAAAAGGTTCGACCAGGGAGGGATCGATCGGTTCGTAATCGAAGGGTTCTTCATAAGTGGTGATGTAACCCTCGTAATTACGCAGGACAACCTTGTGATCTGAGTAGCTGACCATGTAATTGGGGTTCAAGGGGATTTTTCCGCCACCTCCAGGCGCATCGACCACATAGGTGGGGACGGCGAAGCCAGAGGTATGGCCGCGCAGTCCTTCGATGATCTCAATGCCTTTTCCGATCGGCGTGCGAAAGTGGCCAACACCATGGACAAGGTCACACTGGTAAAGATAATACGGCCTTACGCGCAGGCGAACGAGGTCGTGGACCAGCCTGCGCTGGATATATGGATCGTCATTAACACCTGCTAGCAGGACGGATTGGTTACCTAATGGGATACCTGCACGGGAGAGCCTGTCACAGGCTTCTGCAAGTTCAGCGGTGATTTCGTTGGGGTGATTGACATGGATGTTGAGCCACAGCGGGTGGAATTTCTGAAGGGTCTCGCACAAATCTTCGGTGATTCTCTGCGGCATGAAAACCGGTACCCGCGAGCCGATACGGACAATTTCGATATGTGGGATTTCGCGCAAAGCGGTTAGCAAACGCTCCAGAATCTTTGGCGCCAGTGTGAGTGGGTCACCCCCTGAGAGGAGAACATCTCGAACCTGGGGTGTACTTTGGAGATAATCCAGTTGTGCTTCGAAGTCCTCTGATTTGAAGCTCTGGGTTGGATCGCCCACAATGCGAGAGCGGGTGCAATAACGGCAGTAACTGGCACACTGTGTGGTGACCAGCATCAGGACTCTGTCCGGGTATCGGTGAACCAGTCCCGGCACTGGAGAATGGGCATCTTCTGCCAGAGAATCTTCCATTTCGCCAGTGAAGGGCAGGATTTCCCCCGCGGTTGGGATGATCTGTTTCCGGATCGGGTCTAGGGGGTTTTCAGGGTCAATTAACGAAGCAAAATACGGGGTGATATCCACCCGGAACAGGCCTTGCTGGCTGAGGGCTTCACGTTCGCTTTCGGTTAAAGTTAGAATTTTCTCGAAGTCCTCAATGGAATTGAGGCGGTGACTGAGCTGCCAGCGCCAGTCATTCCACTTCTCATCAGGGATATCATTGAAGGCAGGCGCTCGCTTTGAGAGAAAAGACTGCATTTAAATTCTCCTTTGTTGGTTCACGTGATAAAGATTAATGTCATTGTTTCAGGAACAAAAATTACTATGGCTTATTCTTGAGAGCCGGGAGAAATTGTTGCCAATTCGCTGAAAAAGTATTGACGATCTTCAGGATCTCCAATTTTTGAGCCAGCCTCTTCTGCCAGGGTTATGTATTTTGCCCTTTTAACTTCATCGCCTGCAAGATCTACGGCGCGGGCCATGGCTTCATAGGCAAAGGCCAGGTCAAAATCTTTTAGATCATTTTCAAGTGTTATTTCGAGGCAGCGATCTGCATGGTAAAGACTGGGTTCTGTGCGATTGAGCAGAACATATACCCGGCTGATGAGCCATTCACCGCGTGCAACATTCACAGAACCGCCAACTTCTTCCCAGTGATAACGAGATGCATGGGCTGCATGGATCATGCGGTCAATCTCAGCCGGATCCTTTTCTTCCTGATCGATTAGAGCCCAGGTCTGGTTGAAAAGCTCAATGGCCAGCTCTTGATGTATTTCTTTTTTTGCCAATTTAAAATCTCCTTCTCGGTAAAAAGTGTGTTATTCGTTGAACATAGCGCCGACACTGCGGCCTTCATTGGCTCGGCGGATGACTTCTCCAAGCATTGGGCCGATAGAGAGGATTTTTAACCGATCGCCGAACAGGGCTTTTTTAAATTGCGGTATGGGGATGGTATTGGTGGTGATAAACCGTTTGACGGGAAGCTCTGCAAGCCTTTCAGCACCATTGTCTGACAGTACCGGGTGGACGAAGACCATATAGATATTTCGAGCGCCATGATTCTTAAGGATTTCTACTGCATGAACCATTGATCCACCCGTATTCACTTCGTCATCTACCAGGATCACATCACGATCATTTACATCACCAATGATGGTCATAGATCGTGGGTTTTTAATATCAGCTGTGCGTTTTTTCTCAATAAAAGCCAGGCCGGTGTGCAGAAGATCAGCATAGACCCGGCCTTTTTTTGCAAAACCGAGATCTGCTGTGACTATCACCGGATTTTTCAGACATGGAGCGATTTCTAGCAGATAATCTTTTAAGAGCTGAAAACCACGCAATACATCTCCCGGAATTGAGAAAAATCCCTGGATCTGACCGGCATGCAGGTCATAGGTCATGTAGCGGTCTGCACCGGCGATCTGAATCATATCCGCCACCAGGCGGGCGGTAATGGGGACTCGCGGCTTATCTTTCTTGTCTGATCGGCCATAACATACATAGGGGATCACTGCAGTGATCCGGCCGGCTGAATCCAGCTTGAGGGTTTGGATCAGGATCAGCAATTCCATCAAATTGCGATGAACTGGCGTTGAGGTAGTTTGGATCACATAGCAATCCTGGCCGCGAACGCTGTTATGCAATCTAACAAATAAATTTTCATTGGGAAACTCAATGATATCTCGCCCGCAGAGAGGTTTCCCCAGATAGTTGGCGATCTCTTTTGCCAGGTCTGGTGAAGCTGTACCGGCGAAGAGTTTGATATTTCCATAAAGCAAGTCATGCTGCATATGTGGTGTAGCCATTTTTTCTGTACCTTAACCTTCCGAAGGGTCACTGTTGGTTTCTTCTCTGGTTTGCCATTCTTCTTTGAGAACGCTCATTAAATGAATGTCGTGGTATTCGCCCTCCTGATAGTGGGCCTGACGATATTTGCCCTCGTAAACAAAGCCTGCTTTTTCATAGGCGCGGATACCGCGTTTGTTTTTCGCATAAACCTGGAGCCAGATACGGTGAAGATTGAGAGTATTGAACCCATGTCTGAGGAGAAGGCGCATGGTCTCCGTTCCATAACCACGATCCCAGAAAGATTTTTCACCAATCATGATCCCAATTTCAGCTGAGCGACTTCGCCAATCGAGGTTTTGAAACTGGCAGGTGCCAATAGGCCGGTAATCTACCTGTGGGCTCTGGTCTATAACTTCAATGACCAGGACATGCTCGCTGGTCGGTTTTTTCATCATAGATTCGTACCATTTCTCTTCTTCAAAGCGGGACATAGGTGAGAACAGGAAGAGATTTTCAGTAACATCCTCGTCATTGACCCAGTGCAGGAATGAAGTGATATCTTCTTTTTCTACCGCTCTCAATCGGATACGTTCACCAAAAAGGTAGGGCATCTCATATCGCCTTTCGCTAGAAAATTGGTCAGGGCGTTAGCCGGGTTGGGCCGCGGAAGAGATAGACCGCTTCGCGGATGTTCGATAGGCCCAAAAGGATCATTAAGAACCGGCTGAGACCGAAGCCGAAACCACCATGTGGGGGTGTTCCATAACGAAAGTAATCGAGGTAATTCTGGATGGGCTCGAGCGTCAACCCCTTCGCCAGTGCCTGGGTTTTAAGGACTTCATAGCGGTGCTCACGCTGCGCCCCGGTAGCCACTTCCAGTCCCTTTCCAAGGAGGTCAAAACTCCGGGTTACATCATGGTCGTCTGGCTCCAACATATGGTAAAACGGACGGGCTTCAAAAGGCCATTCGGTGACAAAAACATAATCCTGTCCCTGAGTTTCTTTAAAGTGTGCACCCAGTGCTCTTTCAGCACCGGGGTCAAGGTCATACTTCTTTTCTGGCGGCAGGTTGTAGCCAATTTCCTTCAGCAGATCATAAGCTTCTGCCATGGTGATACGGGGGAAGGGTACTTCCGGTACTTCCAGCTTTATACCTAAGGCTGCTTCGATCTCTTCGCTGTGCTTGTCGATTACTTTTTGGTATGTATATGCAAGCCAGCGCTCCATGAAAGACATCACATCTTCGTGAGATTCGATCCACGACATTTCCATGTCCACTCCAGTGAATTCAGTCATGTGTCGAGAGGTAAATGACGGGTCTGCCCTAAAAACCGGGCCTATCTCAAAAACGCGCTCATAACCAGCGGCCATGGCCATTTGTTTATAAAATTGGGGTGATTGAGCCAGGTAAGCGGTGGTTTCGAAGTATGGGATGGTAAACAGCTCGGCACCGCTTTCGCTGGGTGCACCCATGATTTTTGGCGAATGGATCTCGATAAAGTCGCGATCAAGCCAGAATTCTCGCATGGCCTGTTCGGCGGTGGTTTGGACTTCAAAGATTAAACGGTTGACATCCCGCCTGAGGTCGAGATAGCGCCAATCGAGCCGGTAATCCTGTTCTGGCAGATATTCACCGAAGGGCTCAAAAGGCAGGGGGATTTCCGCCGCGCTTTCAACAGTCAGGTCCTGGAGCTGGATTTCAAGCCCGCCGAGTTTTACAACTTCATTTTCAACGACCTTGCCGGTAAGGGTCAGAGCGGATTCCGTACCAAGGGTGGAGATTGTCTCGGCAAGTTCGGGATCTCCTTTTTTGTAGTGCGCCACCTGGACCATCCCTGTTCGATCTCGGATGATCAGGAATTGCATATTTTTCTGGTCCCTTAAAGTGTGGAGCCAGCCCTGAATGGTGACTTCCTCATCAATGTGCTGTGGGAGATCTTCAATCAATGTGCGTTCCATAATGTTCTCTCCTGATTCTTTATTTTTCTATTTTCACAAATAATTGCGTTTACTTTTTGTTCATTATAAGCTCTTCAGCCGCCTCGATGGGAGTATATTCTCGTTGGATCACTTTTTCGAGGATGCGTTCAAATTGACCTTCGTCCAGGTTGTTGCGCCAATTCTGAACCAGCTGATCTTCAATCACGGCTTCCAGGTCCCGCTGAAGTCTGTAGCCTTCTTTCGCCTGCCACAATCCTGTATGTTTGAGGTAGTCATGGTGGCTATCGATGGCTTTGACAAGCTGCTCCACGCCCTTGCCTTCGGTAGCGCTCACCTGTAAGACGGGCGGCACCCAATCGCTGGTGTCTTTGACCTGGTCTTTTTGAGGCCGGATATCGAGAGTCATTCTGTGTTTTCCTGCTGTTGGGAGGCTGCCGCGACCGTGAGCTATTTCAAGCATGGCGTTCAGGGCGCGTGCGGTGTTCTCTGCGCCGGGTCGATCAGCCTTGTTGACGACCAGGATATCGGCGATCTCGAGGATTCCAGCTTTGATGGCTTGTATGTCATCCCCGAGTCCGGGCGCTTCGACCACCACAACTGTGTGGGCAAGTTGCGCAATATCCACCTCGGCCTGACCAGCACCAACGGTTTCAATCAGGATCAGGTCAAAGCCTGCGCCGTCCAGCAAAGTGGTAAAAGCGGCTGTGTTGTGTGCCAGGCCGCCTAATGCACCCCGTGAAGCCATCGA
>JBMCLF010000092.1:0-6764 GCA_048615215.1 Candidatus Brevefilum sp. | reverse complement strand
GCCGTTTTCAATCGTAAATTCTACATCCTGCATGTCTTCGTAGTGTTTTTCCAGCTTGCGGGTGATCTCCTGGAATTGTTCAAAGACCTCAGTCAGTTCATCTTTCATTTCCAGGATCGGTTTGGCATTGCGGATACCAGCCACAACGTCTTCGCCCTGGGCGTTCATCAAATATTCACCGTAGAGTTTCTTCTCGCCGGTGCCGGGGTCACGAGTGAAAGCCACGCCGGTGCCGGAGTCCCAACCCATGTTGCCGAAAACCATCGTTTGAATATTGACAGCAGTGCCGAGATCCTCAGGGATATTGGCACGGCGGCGGTAGTCGATGGCGCGTTTTGCATTCCAGGAATTAAACACAGCCTTGGTAGCCAGTTCAAGCTGTTTGATGGGATCCTGGGGAAAATCAAACCCTTTTTCTTTTTTGACAACCTCTTTATATTTCGCAATAAGCTCTTGCAAATCATCAGCTTCAAGATCGGTGTCATTCTTGGCACCTTTTTCTTCTTTAAAGCTGTCCAGGACCTCTTCAAAGGCTTCGTCCGGGATACCCAAAACCACCGCACCAAACATCTGAATAAGGCGGCGGTATGAATCATACACAAAACGTTCATTTTCCGTCAGTTTGACCATGCCCTCAGCGGTTTGATCGTTCATGCCAAGGTTAAGCACCGTATCCATCATGCCAGGCATGGACATCATCGCACCGGAACGGCAGGAAACAAGCAAGGGGTTCTCAGGATCGCCGAATTGCTTACCGGTTTGTTCTTCCACATCTTTCAGTGCTTCCAGAGTCTGATCCCACATACCCTCAGGAAAAGTTTGATCATCCTGATAGGCAATACAGGCTTCTGTAGTAATGGTGAATCCGGGGGGCACAGGCACGTCGATGCGTGTCATCTCTGCCAGGTTGGCACCTTTTCCGCCAAGAAGGCGGCGGACGCTATCCCAACTGCCGGCGTATTCCTCTGCCTCCTCAACTTCTTTGAATAAATAAACCCATTTTTTTTCTGACATTCTGCCTCCTAAAATCGATATTTAATTAATAATAGACGCGTGTTGCGTAGTTTGTATCTCAAACACCCTATTTTACCATGTTGATTTGGGATTACCAAAGAAAATTACACGTGAGGGGTTAAAGATTTGTTATGGATTAAATATACCCGCAATCTATCCCAGAGTCAGATTGTGGATTTCCAGGGATTGGAGAGAGAAAGTGCGCAGCAACCCCAGGCCGATTTTTCCCTCAGGGGTGAATTTGAAATACTGGTTATCGATCCAAATCACCAAACCCAAACGCCCCCTGGGTGAAATGTTTGTGCTGAAGATGGAACGCCCATCAATTTTGAAATCAACCTGCTGCTCCTGCCAAAGAAGATGGTAATGGTGCCACTCGGTCACATCCACCGGCAAAGACATTGCATCCTCTTTGACGAGCATCCGGGCTAGCCGACGCAAACCGCTCGCTGTAACAGGCCACAGAAATAATGGTAGGACCGGAACTGCCAGCAAGGACAAAAACGAAGGCAATCGCGGGGATTGGAAGACTTTGGCATGAAAGCCATCCCCGGGTAAACCATTCCGCAGGCTGAGGTAGTTTGGCGCGGAGCCATAGAAAAACCAGGCCGCGTTCGGCAGCACGGGCAGCAGCCGCCGCATTCCGCCGGCCCCAAAACCTGCGCTGAAGGGGTCGTTCCAGAGTCCAAAACCCCAGGTGCCTGGCAGGTCAGGGGCAGAAACCCGCGCTTCGAGTTCAAATGTAACCGGTGGTTGGTGAGGAAACTGTCCCCGGCGCAGATGCATATAATCATCCAGCTGTGCCAGAACGTAATCATTAGAGACGTTAGGAGGAAGTTCAAGCCTGAAGTGCTCATTGGACTTTGCTTCGATAGTTCCCCCACCTGCCTGGCGTTTTTTTAAACACTCAATCATTTTCTTTTCTCCAGAATAAGAACCGGCAAAATGTATTCTTTGGTTTCGTGTTTCACAAGTTTGTAGTCAAATCCCGCCTCCTTCGTAAGGGCTGTAAACGACTGGATCCAGTCACTTTCCCAGTCTCCCAGCAGCCATCCAGCCAGAAATTGCTTAAAGCGAGATTTAAAGCGCAGCCCTAGCCCAACGATCACCCAGCGCCCGGTTGGGGTCAGTATCCGCCCAATCTCAGCAAGCGTGTCAGGATCTGATATGTAGTTGGTTGGAAAGGTAGAAATCACATTTTGGAAAACACGCTCCTGAAATGGCAAAGCCTGCGCCACACCGCAAAAATGCCTGACTCTCATACCCGTTCGGTCCAGTTTTCGCCCTATCACCCGGTGCATTGGCCAGGAAGCGTCAATCCCGACCGCATCCATCCCCCGCCGCGCCATTTCGATCAACAGCGAACCTGTGCCAAACCCGACCTCCAAAATCCTGCCAGGGATCAGGTACCTCAGAGCATCCCGCCGCCAGCGCGACCAATAGCCAAAACTTACCAGCCAGGCGACCGCATCATAAGCCCAGGCAAGGGGACCATAGAGCCATTCTGTCGCCTGAAAATAAGCTTTGATGATTATTTTTCTGATGAAATTACGCTGTTCAGGCATCTTCTTTTCATTTTAACACGCCACCGCCAATAATCGATATAATCAGACTCAGGAGGCACCATGAGCTGCGACATCAAAAGGATCACCCAGCGGGTTAGAGAAACCATCCGCATATGCCATAGCATCAGCATGGTCTTTTTTGTATCCTTCCTTCTCAGCGCATGCAGTCTATCATTAAGCCCCGAAAAGCTGGCCAGCCCCACGGAAACGAGCGCCGCGGCCAGCGAACCAACACTCGTTGGAACAACGGCTCTGCCAGCGCCAACCGTTACCGCCGATGAGGCCTCTGACGGACCTTTTCTGCTGCTTCAATCCGATGTGGGTATGTATAACTTCATCAACTTTGCCGATCTGTCCATCTCGCCCTTTGACCCACCCGGGCCCAATCAACAATACAACCTGGCAGAGAACCTTTCACCCTCCAGAACTCAGATGATCTTCCCGGTTCTAGAGGATGAAATTCTGATTTATTCCTTCATTACAGGTCAGGCACATACCACCTACCATCTCGATAGCGCTGAGAGCATCTTTCAACCCGAACAGGCAGCATCTTTAGCCCGTGATGCGCTTCCTGGCATGAAATATTCCGACGAAGCCCTGCTAACGGCTGTCAATAATGCTTTTCAGCAGTCTCTTCAGGAGATCAAATGGTTCACAAGCGATCATTACCGCCTCAGTGTCCTGCCGGCGACGGCAACCAGTACACAGTTGACCCTCGATGACGATCGGAGCGGCATGCGGGAACCGCTGGAATTTTCGCCTGCCCTGGTTGAAGATTATTGGGTTGGGCCAACAGACGATAAAATCCTCCTGAAGAAAGGGTATATGTTTGATCCGGGCATTTGGCAGGACGACCGTTACTATCTCGTGGATGTCAATGAAAGCCAGGCCGATCCCATCCCCCTGCCGGAAAATGCTGACAACCCGCATGTGTTCTGGTTTTCTGGGGAAAAGATCGGCATTATTCATCAGCCTGAACTCGCTGGCGGAATGGATTTCTCTGTCGTGGATGTCACCACCCTAGCCCTGGATTCTGTCGTTTCCGGGCATTTCGATGCCCTCCGTCAATTGGATAACAAAGTTCTGATCGTCAACCAGGATCAGGAAGCCGACCGGACCACACTGACATTGAAGGATCTGGCAGGACGGGAAATCCACTCACAGGAAGTCGAAAGACTTTGCTTTTTCAGTGCCGTTCTCCCGCATGGCCAGCAGGCAATGAATTGCGGCCTGGAAAGCGTCCTGATTAAATATCAAGATCAAAGCCTGAGCGTCCGCCCATTCAATGAAGCCATCTTCCTGCTATCTGCCTCGCCAAAGAGGGACACCACCGTTTTGGTCACCCAGAATTCGACAACCTTTCTGCTTAACGAGTCATTAGAGGAGATAGAAAAACTCAACCTGGAAGCCCCTCCCCTCGAAGTCCGCTGGCTGCCGGATGGTTCAGGCTTCTTGTATCGCACGACGTTCGGTCTGTATCTCTACCAGATTGAAACAAACACCAGTGTTTTTTTAATCAAATCAGACCTCTTCGGGGATTACCGCAACCTGAACGCGGCATGGATTGAACTTGAAGAATAAAACCTGGCAGCATTATCTGATGCTCTTTTGTGTTGTATGAGAAACCAGAGGTGAACACGCGTCTCTCAGTTTATCAAACCATAAAATCACCAATCTGTCAGAAAAATTACTTGCCCCATACTGTATAATTATTAATGGAATTCAACAAAGTACGCATGATTGCACAGCCATCATGCCGCTCTGAATGCTTGTGATCAGCGCTCCCTCTGAAAGGAAGTTATGAAAATCAATTTCCCTGAAGGCTCTCCAGGAATTCACCCACCCACAGCGTCTCTGGCAAAGATCTTAAAAGTCAAAGAGGTCACCAATCCCCACACAGGAGAACCGTATTCAGAAGCCCTCTTACTCGGAATCGGCGGCGGTTTGGACGCCGGGTACATCCTTTTTCAATTCCCGCACCTTCCCAACCCAATGCTCGTGCTTGGCTTTCGCAACCAATGGAACCATACACAGGCTTTTTTAGAGACTCTCACCAACAGGTTGAATCTCTCCGTCAATTTCCATGAATATGAAACGGAAAAAGCTGCACAAAATGCACTGCAGAAGACGCTCAAACAGGAAAAGCTGGCTATCGTTTGGGTGGATAAGGCCTTCCTCCCCTACCACGAACTCCCGGAAAGCCTCAAGGGGTACATCAACCATCAAGTTGCCGTATACGCCCGTGACAGCCGCTTATGGCGTCTTTACCTGGACGATCTCTGCAGCCAACCAATCGAGATCCGTGAAAAAACATTCACCGCTGCCAGGGCAAACATGAGCCAAAACGATTTTCTGGTGATGGTTTACGAAGGATCAAGGGATCTGAATGTCCAGGAACTGCGGGGAGTCATCACCCAGGGGATCCGGGACTGCGTCACACAACTAACCCGGCCATTGAAAACCATCGGGATCAGCACACTTGAAACCTGGGCAGAAAAATTAGTAGACCGCCACGATCGCAGCGGCTGGCCGCAGGTGTTTCAAAACCAGAAAGGGCTCTTCCCCGTCCTCAGGACAGTTTACGAGTCCATCAAACTCAACGGCACCGGCGGTTTTGCACTGCGTAAAACCTATGCCGATTTTCTGCATGAGGCTGCAGGCATCCTCAACAATCCCGCTTTTAATGCTGTTGCAGGACAATACTTGCAGCTTTCCAATCACTGGTCGATCCTGGCTGAAAATGCGCTGCCATCCAGAATTTCTGATTTTGATCGCATCAAGAGCTTGCTGAATAAACGTTATAAAGCATTCCAGGAACACGATTTGAAAACCTGTAAAAAAACGGTTCAAGATCTAAACACGCTGGAAGCCAAAATCATCGCTGATTTTCCGCTTAACGACACCGAGACCGGGAGGCTTTTCGAAAAAATGTCCCAACAGATCAAGCTGATCTCCGAACTTGAAATGAGTGCAGCCCTTCGTTTGAGTGATATCACACGACGTTAAATTCGCTTCATTTGAACACAAGAGCAAAGACAAGAGGTAAAGATGAAAGTATTAATTTTAGGTGGCAAACGGTTCCTGGGCATCGCCCTTGTGGAAGCACTCCTGCAAGCCGGGCACACACCCACATTGTTCAACAGGGGCCTCACCAACCCGGAACTCTTCCCCAAAGTTAAAAATATAATCGGTGAACGTGAGGGGGATCTGAGCGCCCTAAAACGCAGAAAATGGGACGCGGTCATCGATACGAGCGGCTTTGTGCCCCGCATCGTCAAACAGAGTGCTGCTTTCCTTTCCGGGAGATGTCAGAGTTACACTTTCATTTCTTCCATTTCTGTCTATAAGGATTTTAAACAGCCAGATATCGATGAGAATTACCCTCTGGCGCAATTGGTAGATCCCTCCGATGAAGATTACACCGCGGATTCCTACGGCCCCCTTAAGGCCCTCTGCGAATATGAGATCCAGCAAAATTTCGACGGTCCTGTGCTTGTGTTCAGGCCTGGTTTGATCGTAGGTCCAAACGATCCAACGGACCGCTTCACCTACTGGCCCTGGCGGGTTTCATTGGGCGGCAAGATTTTGGCCCCTGCTCCACCCAGTTCAAGCCTCCAATTCATTGATGTGCGCGATCTGGCGAGTTTCATCATCAAATCAATAGAAAAGAAAAGAGAAGGTGTTTACAACGTCACCGGCCCAAAGAAACCAGCCACTTTTGGCTCCTTGCTGGTCGCCTGCCGGGAAGCATCATTTTCCGATGCCAGTTTCGTTTGGGCAGGAGAACCATTTTTGCTCAACGAGGGCGTCTCTCCCTGGACAGACCTGCCGTTATGGGTGCCTTCATCCGACCCAGGATTCACGGGTTTCTACAACATCAACATCAGCAAAGCGCTCAAGGCCAATCTGACCTTCCGCCCACTTTCGGAAACCGTCACAGACACACTCGCCTGGCTGAAAACACGGCCAGAATCAAAAAAACTGAAGGTCGGCATGGACATCGCCCGGGAGACCGAACTTCTGATCAAATATCAAAAAGAACAAGAAGATTGAGGGGGAGTAAGAAATCTTCCGATTGCTAATATTTATCCCAATGAACCCGATCCGGATTATATTGCGTGCGGGCGGGTTTTTCTTCTGCTGGATAACCCACATAAATTATATTTAAAGGTTTAACATGGTCCG
>JBMCLF010000091.1:0-6869 GCA_048615215.1 Candidatus Brevefilum sp. | reverse complement strand
AAGTGCCTGGGCTGCCAAAGAACGGGCACTCACATTGAAGACCGTTGGTGTGAGTTCCCCGGCGATTTTGTACATATTGGGGATCATTAAAAGCAAACCCTGGGACGCAGTGAAGGTGGTGGTCAGACCGCCAGCCTGCAGGGCGCCATGGACGGCACCAGCAGCGCCACCCTCAGCTTGCATTTCTGTAACATCCGGGACAGTGCCCCAGATATTCGGGATGCCCTGTGCGGACCAGGCGTCGGCATACTCGCCCATCGGTGACGAGGGTGTAATCGGATAGATCGCGATAATCTCGTTCAACCGGTAAGCAACCCAGGCCGTGGCCTCATTGGCATCAGTCATTACCATTTGACGTGTCATGAACAATACTCCTTTGATTGACAATTACTTAATAATCTTGTGCGCTTTGAACAGGGATATTTCCAGCGTTTATTATGGTCTTTCGTTAAATTAACGTTACTCTGTCTTTATCCAACCGTTAAGTATAACCTGATTCAAGTCAGCTAATATGTTATTTTTTTCACATTCAATGATGAAACCTGTCATATTCAGACAAAACGCCCCCCATGGCGTACCTGTCACTATTTGAATTTTACCCCATCTATTCTGGCGATAAAGAATTAATTGGATTTTTTTAGAAAAGGCTGTGCTAAAAAGAGTGCTGCCAGGGACTTTCCATCTTCTAATTCACCGTTCAGTGCTTTTTGATAAGCTTCTGTAATAGACAATGATTTAATCTTTAAAAACTCATCTTCATCCGTTTCCAGTGGGGCGTCGTAAAGACCTGTTGCCAGAAAGACCGTCATGTATTCATCGGTATATCCCGGAGTCAGATAAAATCCTCCCAGTTCTTTGAATTCACTGGCATCTTTGCCGGTCTCTTCCCTGAGTTCCCTTTGGGCACTGGTAAGGGGGGATTCTTCGGGGTCAAGAACACCTGCAGGTAATTCGAGCAGAATTCTCCCTGATCCCAGGCGGTGTTGGCTGACAAACAGGATGTTGCCATCCTTATCAACTGGCAGAATGGTGACGGAGTCCCCATGTTCGACAAGGTCGTAATCTCGTTCACGCCCATCGGGTAGGCGCACATTGACTTTGGCGACATCAAAAACATGTCCCCGGTAATGCTTCTCACGACTTATTTCTGAAAACGTCATGGAAATCCTTTATTAATGGGTATTTTCGTTTGTGCAACATAAAACTGCGCTCAAGTCCAGGACCGGAGCGCAGTAAATTGTTGGTTCAATCCTCATTATACAGAAGTTTGTTCAGGGAATTTGTAAGGTCTGACCCGCAGACAGATCATAGGGCTCTTCCAGCTGGTTGACAGCGATGATTGCCTCAGGCGTTACATCTCCATATTCGCAGGCGATGGAATACACCGTTTCCCCAGCTGTCACTGTATGAGTGGTGGGGTGGGGTTTCAGGGTCCGGGATTCTCCGGGCCAGGAACCCGTTTGCGGAATTTGAATTTCTGTACCAGCGCTGAGCAATTCTCCCTCGGCAATGCCATTGAGAGCAAGCAGATCCTCGGGGTTAACATTGAACCTGCGGGCGATACAGAACAGGAATTCTCCATCTTTCAGGGTATATTCAGCAGGTGTTGTCACCGTTGGAACCGGGATCACTTCTGTGGGTTCCGGCGTGTTTGTGGGTGTAGGAGCAGCTTCGGTTTCTTCTGTCGCTTCCGTTTCATTTTGGGCAGATTTGGCCGCTGCCGTCTGCGTCATGAACTGCGGAGAATCAGTTTGAATCCGGATGGGTGTGGTTTCTGGTTCATCTGTTTCCTCGGTTGGCGGCTGCGATGCAGGCATTTTGCATCCTGAGAGCAAGAGAGCGAAAACAACCAGACAACCAATGACTATTCCATATTTTTTCGTCATTGAGCCAACTCCTTCACAAATCGATAAGTTTATTTGAACAAATTTTAATTTTCTGAATATGATATTAACTTGATAGTAGCATATTCCATTTTAAGCGTCAAGTTGCCTAAAAATATTAGGTTTACCGCTCAAAAACGATCGAGCACCTATTTTTCATGAGAAATTTAATCTCCCTGATTTAAAGACGCAAATCAGGAGGGAGAACAATTCCATTTTTATTTTACAATATTACAGTCTACAAATTAGTGACTCACTGGTTTTATTCTGGTAATTTTATAGTGAATGGTATTAAAGCAGCTATATTATCTGAAAAATGGCATAAGCTCTGGTTGTTAATGATGGTCTTATGAATCAGGGATATGATAGATAGGATAAGAAAGGATTACTGCGATGAAAAAATATAACATTAAACTCATGCTGGTTGTCAGCGTTTTGGTTTTTGCGATACTGGCCTGTTCACTTCCGCAGGTTAGCCTGTTCTCCACACCTGATTCACAAACGGATCAGGAAACAGAGGAGGCCGTCAGAGGAACCGAAGAACCTGCAGATGAAGGTAATAGAAACACGGATGAATCTCCTCCCACCTCGATTGTGGTGCCGGATGAGGTTTTATTGCAGGATGCCCTGATTCAACTGTATGAGACCGTCAGCCCCGGGGTTGTTTCAATCCAGGTTTTTGCCCAGAACGGATCGGGCCTAGGCTCAGGGTTTGTGATTGATGAAGAAGGCCACGTGGTTACGAATTACCACGTCGTGGATGGCGCGGAGGAAGTTGAAGTACACTTCCCCAGCGGCCTTAAGACTTTTGGCGATGTTATTGGCGAGGATCTGGATTCTGATCTGGCTTTGATTCGGGTGGATGTCGATTCTGAGGAGCTTTACCCTCTACCTCTGGGTGACTCAAACCAGTTGCGCGTTGGACAATCTGTTGTGGCAATTGGCAATCCTTTTGGCTTGAGCGGTACAATGACCACTGGGATTATTTCTGCTCGGGGACGGACGCTGGAATCCATCCGGCAGACGGACGCTGGCCAGTTCTTTTCGGCCGGCGACCTGATCCAGACTGATGCAACGATCAATCCCGGCAATTCAGGTGGACCTCTGCTTAATTTAAATGGTGAAGTTATCGGCATTAATCGTGCCATCGCTACCGGTGGTCAGCAAATTGGCGGCGGGACAAATACTGGTATCGGATTTGCAGTTTCATCCAATATCCTCAAACTTGTGCTGCCTTCACTCAAGGACGGAGAAACCTATAATTATCCTTACCTGGGTCTCTCTGCTTTGCCTTCTCTATCCCTATCGCAGGCTGAATTCCTCGGCCTCTCTCGAGCCACCGGTGCTTATGTCGTCGATGTGGTGTATGGTGGCCCGGCAGATGAAGCGGGTATTCTGGCCGGGGATGAACCCACGCAGTTCCAGGGTTTGCCCGCCGGCGGTGACCTGATTATCGGCGTAGATGGCCGTGAAGTTTTACAATTCAGCGATATGTTGAGTTACATGATTCTCAACAAGCAGCCCGGTGAAGAAATGGAGGTTACGGTTTTGCGTGACGGCGAGGAGCTAACGCTCACTATAACCCTGGGTTCTCGCTCTGAAACCGGTCAATAAATTTCCAAAACGCCGCAGGTGATTTTCTGCGGCGTTTTTTCTTTTATTTCGAGAATTTTTGAAATCAAAGGGCAATAGGATAAAATTAATCATACTTTAGATCTTCTCGATCAAGTTTCACCTTAAAATTTCACAATATAAATGGAGGCAACCGATGTTTTCCGAAAAAGACCTGCAGACACTTCTGGATTATCAGGCGGAAAGTCAGGTGTTGAGTGTCTATTTAAATACAGATCCAACCCAACTCAATACCGAGGCAGCCAAACTCCGAGCCCGAAACTGGCTGAAGACGATTGACCTTCCAAAAGATGTTCAGGCTGTTGAGGAATTTGTCAATATGGAATATGACTGGTCAGCCAGGGGTTTGGTAATTTTCTCAGATCAGGACGCAGGTTTTTTCGAAACGTATCAATTCAATTTGGATGTTCCAGACAAAGTTCACGTTGGTTCTCATCTCATGCTGCGGCCTTTGGTGAGGATTCTGGATATTTTCTCCGGCTGGGGTGTGGTCCTGGTCGACAAACAAGGTGCGCGTTTCTTCTCTTTTGGCATGGGAGAATTGAGAGAAATGAAAAGCGTGATCGGTGAAGAAGTCAAACAAGCCAAACGTGGTGGTGGCAATGCTATGCACGGACGCATGGGTGGGGCAGATATTAGCAGTAAAGTAGAGAATATCATCGAACATAATATCAAAGAAGTGATTGACCATGCGATAAACTTCTTCTCCCAGAATCATATACGTCGGATTATGATCGGTGGAACGGATGATAATATAACACGCTTTAAAGAGGCCCTGCCCAAGTCATGGCAGTCATTGGTGGTGGCTGATTTTCCCATGAGCATGAACGCTGGCGAAACCGAAGTGCTGGAGCAGGCGACTGCCGAGGCTTTGGTGACCCACAAAAAGATAAACCGTTCTCTGGTGGATAAGGCGATCACTTTGGCGGTAAAGGGCAGCAATGGCGTGACGGGCTTGATCAACACCCTCAACGCCAATCACGAAGGCCGGGTAAGGACATTGTTAGTACTTCAGGACTTCGAGCAGGCAGGTTATCGCTGCGAGGGCTGCGGCTACCTGACAACCCAGGAAATAAAAGCTTGCCCGTATTGCGGCGGCGAGTTTGGGCGGATCAATTCGGCAGTGGAAATGTCGGTCAGAGAAGCGCTGCGCAAGAACGCGGATGTCAAAATCATAGAGGAAAACGAACAGCTTAATAAAGCAGGCCAAATCGCAGCCGTATTGCGATATTAGGCAGGATGAAATCTGCTGATTTCTGAGGAACTCAAAGTAAGAATTTGTTTTGCGATTATTTTCTGGCATGACAAAATAAAAATATATTGATTGTGACAATGACGTACGGCGCATTCCCTTTATGATTAAATTAAATTGCCACTTGTCCTTCTTTCTCTTGCTTGAGTTTGATTGAGACATAATTTCAATTGGCAGGGGTTGATAAAAGGAGTTCAATCAATGAGGTCGAAAGAGAACATGGCGGGCAAAACCGTTCTGATCACCGGCGCCACGGATGGGATTGGCGAAGAGACCGCCCGGCAACTGGCAGAAAAAGGCGCACGGGTGCTAGTGCATGGACGCGATCGGGAAAAAGCTCATCAGGTGCAGGGCGAGATTGCTCATGCCACAGGCAATGAACAGGTGGAAATCGTAATCGCTGATTTGGCTGCGATGGAAAACGTCCGCGCTTTAGCAAATGAAGTCAGGGAACGAGTGGAACATCTGGATGTCCTGATCAACAATGCTGGCGTGTACATGGAAGAATATGTTGAAACCCCCGATGGATTTGAGCTTACTTTTGCCGTGAACCATCTGGCCCATTTCCTTCTCACTGAGCAGCTGCTGGACCTTTTGAAACAATCATCTCCGGCGCGAATCATCACTGTCAGTTCCTCCGCGCATGCCAGCGCCCGGGTTGATCTGAACAATCTGAACGCTGAAAAGAAGTTCCACGGGTGGGGTGCCTACTGCCTTTCAAAGCTTGGCAACCTGCTTTTTACCTTTGCCCTCGCAAGAAGGTTGGAACGAACGGGTGTGACCGCCAACGCACTGCACCCGGGCGCAATTAATACTAAAATGCTGCAAAAAGCCTGGGGAATGATGGGAAGGCCGGTGTCGGAAGGTGCTGAAACCCCAGTGTATTTAGCCAGTTCGCCTGAGGTGTCGGATGTCAATGGGGAATACTTTGTGGATAAGGCGATCGCCCGTCCTTCGGAAAAAGCGCATGATAGGGTTTTGCAGGAAAAATTTTGGAAACTAAGCGCTGAAATGGTGGGATCAGATTCCTCAGATTCGTCTTAAGAAATCTGAGGTGACATTACAATGCCGCTGTTTTGGTAGGTATTTTAAAGAATAACAAACCTTTGATGCCACATTGGTCGGATAATTAGAGGTTTTTGAGTTATCTAGAACCTTGCCGGCTTATAAAGGAAGAATCTTAAAGCCAGGTGGATGCGGCTGCGCCAGGCTTGTTCGTGGTGAATTGCACCCGGGGCAATGCGGGTTATCCAGTCCACACCCTGCGTGTAACCTTTTGCTTGCATGACCTGGTCAACTTCTTTCTGGTAAGGAGCATATTGCGCATCATCCGCACCGGTCCCATAGTCAAAGTAGAGTTTATGAGAACCTGCTACTGGCAGATATTTCCGCAGGTAGGGAGTTGTGAACTGCGCCAGGATGGGCCAGTGGGTCGAAAAGCAACCCGCGCCGCCGAAAATTTCAGGATATTCCACCAGGGCATAAAGGGAGATTAAGCCGCCCATGCTGGAACCCAAGATAAAGGTATTCTTTTGTTCGGGTCGGGTGCGATAGGTCCTATCCACCAGGGGTTTGATCTCCTTTACGATGAGCTTCAGGTATTTGTCGGCCACGAAATCGAACATTTTTAATTCTTCCACAGATTGTTCATGCAGTTTATTGATGTATGCCTGTCCCTCCGGCGTTTTAAAAGGTCGGGAGGGCAGGTAATCGCCCATCCGGTTCTTGGTGTTGTCGATACCCACCACAATGGCTGGCTGGATGAAGCCCCAATTGCTCAGCCTGGTGATCACTTCTGCCACACCCCAGGTGATGTGGGTGTAGGATTTTTCTGGAAAGAACAGATTTTGCCCGTCATGCATATAGATCACCGGAAAATCCGCTTTGGGCTGTTTCTCATACTCTGGCGGTGTCCAGACCCAGAAGTCACGAGGCAGCAGGCCCGGTACTTTCACTTTGGGATAATGATCGAGGTTGATGTTTATTACAGAAGCCCTGATTCAGGTGGAAATTTATCGTTCATTGTCGAAATTATAGCTCAAAAAAGGCTCAACCCGATGTTCGGCGTGGAATATTATCGTAAACTAACACTGTGATTTAAA
>JBMCLF010000090.1:0-6884 GCA_048615215.1 Candidatus Brevefilum sp. | reverse complement strand
GACTCAGGGTATCATAAATGCCTGGGATTCGCAGGACCTTCAAAATTTATCAGTCTATGAAGCTGGCACCCAGGGACCGCCTGGCACAGAAGATTTCATCCGGGAAGATGGTCGGAAGTGGCGACAGATCTGATATTTGCCGATAAAAAATCCCGAATTATTTGGCCAACAAAATGTCAAATTCTCATATTCACGATTGTTGTAAGAGTTTTGCGTGGCAATTTGGGCATTCCCGCTCAAGGTTGTTTACAACAAAACCGCAATTCATACATGTTTGGGGTTGGATTTCACCCAATGGCGCGCCGCACGCGATACAGCGGCTTTCACCGGTTGGGTTGGCGGTGCTGCAGTATGGACAGACCCTTCTGCGTAGTCGTTCCGAGAGTGCTTTACCCACGCCATGCTGGCGAGCGGACCCTTCTATCACTTCCCAGATATCCTCATCGAGCTGCAATGATTCAATATCCTGGGCCAGGTCATCGATCCTGCCTATCAGGGTCAGGGGGTTACGAATGGCTCTCAGTGCTGTAAATCCCAGGCTGGCAGCGACGCCCAGCCATGCCTGTTCGCCGACCTGAACCGAAATACCATCTTCAACCTGGTGAATTGTTATCGTCACGGCAGTTCGACCGCCGCTGCGTGCCATACGATGTGTGGCAATTTGAATGGCAATTTTTGGGTCACGTCCAATTTGCTGAACCTGATAGCTGCCGCGGTTGAAATGGGCGATCAGATCCCTGGCGATGTCACTGGGTTTGATATTGCCATGAAAAATGCGAGTATCTGCCATCTGTGGAATTCCTTTGCTTAGTTTCCTGCCGATTTAACAACCTTTTCCAAGTGATGGGGAAAAGGCACAAAGTGCCGGTAGAAGTGTTCTGTAAAGGTCATTATCAGTGTTTAGTTAGGCTTTCTTAATCTTTCTGCATGGATTATAATCCCTTTGAATTGATAAACACTGAGATTTTATGGAGTTTTTGATGAAATATCGGTTGGTTAGACCGATTATTTTGATAATTTCCCTTGCTTTGCTGATCGTGATAGCCCTGCAACAGCCTGTTCAGGCAGGGCCGCTAAGCCAGCAGCCCACCGGAGAAATCCCAACCGTGACCAGTACGCCGCGTGGACCCTATGTGATTGTGAATGCCGTGACGGCGAATGATACACAAATCAACGTCAGGGCCGGCCCCAGTGCGTTAACGGAAAAAGTTGGTGTTCTGCTGATTGATCAATCAGCCAACGCACTTGGTCGATACGGGGATTGGGTTCAAATTGAGTATGTGGGCGCACCGGGTGGTAAAGCCTGGGTATTTGCGAATTATGTCACTCTTTTTGGCGGCAATCTGCCGCTTGTGGAACCGCCACCCACTTCGACGCCCAATGTTACCCAGACGGTTGATCCGACCCTGGCAGCACAATTCCTGATTACCCCGGATGCCACCCGATTACCGACTTTTACTGAACCTGCGCCGCTTAATATCCCCACTTACAGCACGGACACCGGCAGCACCGCAATGGGCGGCGTTCCGATGGGATTAATTATTGTCGGGCTGGGCGCTTTGGGGGTCTTCTTAGGTGTGATTGCCCTGATCAGCGGCCGCTGACGTCTGATCCATCTGGAAAAAATCTCCCAATCCATTGAAACAATCTGCACTGATTTTATGGCCCGTCTCTGCTGTGCAGAATGTTACATCCGCACCTTGTTCTTTCAGCCATTTTGAGGCTTTTTGAGCTTTTTTTACAGGAACAGTGTTGTCTTCTGTACCATGTGCGATGAAGAAAGATTTGTCCTTTAAAGCGTTCTCAGTTAATTCCGGCTTCCAGCTTTGCGGGATAAAGCCGGCAATGGCTGCGGTCCGGTGAATTCGTTCAGGATGGAGAATTGCCAATGCATAGGCTAACACGGCCCCCTGGCTGAATCCCATCACGTCATAGCGTGAAACCTTTGGTGCATTGTCTTTTGCCCATTGATCAACTCTGATTAATAATTTTTCGGTCAACTCTCGATAGAGATCAATCTCTGGCCATTGAGGCCCGATTTTGTGCCAGCTGAACTGGTTATCACCGGTTTCCACTGGTGCGCGCGGAGAGAGCATGGTATAGCCTTTTGGCAAAGAATTTGTGAGAATCCACATCACATCCTCATTGCCAAGATGTCCGTGTAATAAAAGCAGGATCGGGGCACTTGTTGTTTTTGACGGGGGGTCTTTGATCCGGAAAGTCCAGCCTTGAATTTGAGTTTTGTGTGTTTGATTTTTTTCAACCATAAAGCATTATCTCTGCGAGCATGATAATTTATCCATTGATATTTTCCCAGATCTCAGGGCAGGATTCTGGCATTACCCGATGTTTTACCTTTCGCTGCAAACGTTTGACCCAATTTGCTTCGGCTTTGATCTGGCTTAAAGTTTTCTCGGTGGCAGTCATCCCTTCCTGGATCATGTTCTGGATATTGATTTCCTGTAATAACCCGATGTGACCCACGCGCGGAGCGATAATAATCTCTGGTGCGTATAGCTTAATAGATAATTGTGTCAATTGCTTGCTTGAAACATCAATTGCTCTGGCGAAAATCTTAAAAGCCTGCACAGGCCGAAGTTTGGTAAGCCGTTCGACAATGGGAGCCGGTCCGGGAATGGGCATGGGGAAGGGGATATATTCTCCATCCCAGTTTTCGGGTGTTTTGTGAAGCATAACGGCGACCACTGGCAGGTCTGGACGCATCCAACGGGCCAGCCTGACTGGCACCGGGTCAAGCACTCCGCCATCTACGAGCACCCGCCCCCCGATTTCCTGGCTTGGAAAGATTCCTGGCACAGCGATGGTAGCCATCACAGCATCAATGACCTTGCCTTGGTGCAGGATAATTTCCTTGCCTGAGTGCAGGCTTACGGCAGTGGCGGCAAAGGGGATCTTGAGGTCACCAAAGGTGCAATCTGCCAGTAGTGCTGAAAGCTTATTCGCGACGCTGGACAGACCCAGTAAAGAAGGGTGGTCGTTGGGACGACGTTCGTAGGAGCGGTTTTGATCCAGCTCCTGTATTGTTGATTCGATTTTTTCTGTACTGAAGCCGGCCGCATAAACAGCACCCACGAGCCCACCTGCGCTTGTGCCAGCAATTGCTTTGACTCTGAAACCATGATTTTCGAGAGCACGTAAAACACCGATGTGTGCTACGCCCCTCACGCCTCCGCCTCCAAGTGCTAATGAAATTTTCATCGGTTGTTCTTCCCTGTTTTTGTAAATTTAAATTCCACCTCTCTATTATACCGTTGGTCATTTTATCGAGATAGATATTATCTGAATCTTTTAGTTGAAAACTTCAAAGTTCGGTTAATTTATGAAGGAGTGTGTGTTAAAATGAGGTTCTATGAATGGTATTAAGATAGTTTCAAAAAACAGAAAAGCGAAATTTGAATATGAATTGTTTGATACCTTTGAGGCTGGCATTGAATTACGCGGCACTGAGATCAAATCTATACGAGCACGCCAGGTGTCTCTTTCTGAGGCCTATGTGAGAACCAATGGTCGCCAGGCTTGGTTGGTGAGCGCTCACATTGCACCATATGACCAGGCCAGTTCTTTTAATCATGATCCCGAACGTGAACGCAGGCTCCTGTTACATAAGCGGGAAATTAAGACCTTGTGGGACGGCGTCAGACTGAAGGGAATGACAATCGTTCCTACAATGCTCTATTTGCGCGATGGATTGGCAAAGGTAGAGATTGCCCTGGCCAAGGGCAAACGGAAATTTGATAAACGACAGGCGATTAAAAAGCGTGATATGGCGCGGGATGTGGATCGAGCCATGTATAACCGGGATAAGCGTCAAAATCAATAACGTTTGCAAATTCTTGTTTAAGTGGCTTTGAGAAAGAGAACCGTTGATGCTCAAAAATAATTTGATCGCCCTGGGGCTGACTCTTTTCATCGCACTGACCTGGCTTCGGTTGAATGATTTTTTTGCCCATAAAGGTTGGATAACGAGCGTCATCAGCCGGAAGATCATCCATATCGGAACTGGCCCGATTTTTGTTCTGTGCTGGTTGTTATTCAACGCCAAGCCTAGTGCGCCCTTTTTGGCTGCCATTGTTCCCTTCGGGATCACGCTTCAATTTGCGCTGGTAGGTACTGGCCTGATTAAAGACCCGGCTGCTGTCGACGCGATGTCCCGGACAGGGGACCGCAGTGAAATCTTACGAGGGCCGCTGTTCTACGGTATTGCCTTCGTCACCCTAACCATTCTTTTCTGGCGTGAGTCGCCTTTGGGTATGGTTGCATTGATGATTTTATGCGGTGGTGATGGTCTGGCCGACATCTTGGGCAAGAAGATCCGCAGCCCGATGCTGCCCTGGTCGCCCAGGAAATCGCTGGGCGGATCAATCACAATGCTGCTGGGTGGTTTTGTGTTTGCTTCCCTGATGGTGTGGGTATTTATCTGGCAGGGCTATTTCAGAGGAAACATTCTGGATTATTTAGGGCCTATCGGTTTGATTGCCATCCTAACAACAATGATTGAATCCTTACCCTTTGCAGATATTGATAATATTACGATCCCTGTGGTGTCCGTCCTTTTTGGGTTGATGGTGTTTTGAGAATCAGGAGATGATTTGTGAAAACAATTAAAATAGACGGCGAAAACCTTTCAATTGAAGATATCATCGCTGTTGCCAGGCAGGGTGTCCGTGTTCAATTGGATCCTGCAGCAAGAGAAAAAATACGGCGCTCACAAGCGTGGGTTGAGCGAATTGTGCAAGGAGACGAACCGGTTTACGGAATCAACACAGGCTTTGGGATATTTGCGGAACAACGCATCCCTTCCGAAGATTCTGCAAAACTAAGTCGCAATTTGATATTAAGTCACGCAGTTGGCACAGGCGATCCGCTTGATCCTGAAGTGGTCCGAGCGGCCATTCTCGTGCGGGCCAATACGCTCGCTAAAGGCTATTCGGGTGTACGTGAGGTGGTGGTGGACACCCTTATTGGATTGTTGAATAGTGGTGTCACGCCAATTGTCCCCTCTCAAGGTTCTTTGGGATCTTCCGGTGATCTTGGTCCACTTTCACATCTTGCACTGGTTTTTACCACGGATTCTGAAGATAGTGAGAAAGAATCTGGCCGGGCCTGGTATGAAGGTGAGAATTTATCAGGAAAAGAAGCAATGCATCGGGCCGGCATCGAGAGGATCATCCTGAGGGGGAAGGAAGGCCTTGCAGTGAACAATGGAGCCACCTTTTCAGCTGCGATTGCCGCTCTGGCGGTTTTTGATGCAGAAACTTTGCTGAGCGTGGCCAATTTATCTCTGGCGATGACCCTGGAGGCGGTGATGGGTTGCTCTGCTGCCTTTGATGAAAGGCTCCATCGGGCAAGAGGTCATATGGGACAGGAAAGGGTGGCAAAGGCGGTTCGAAAACTTACTCTGGGCAGTTCGCTGATCGATGCTTATGGGCGGATTCAGGATGCTTATTCTCTGCGCTGCGGACCGCAGGTCCAGGGGATTGCCTGGGATACGCTTGGTTTTGTGCGAAAGACAATTGAGCTTGAGATCAATGCTGCCACGGATAATCCGTTGTTGTTTGAACCGGGCATCGCTCTTTCGGGGGGGAATTTTCACGGCGAGCCGGTTGGTTTGGCAATGGATTACCTGGCAATTGCCATGGCTGAAATTGCGGCTATCTCTGAAAGGCGAACTTTCCGCCTGACAGATGGACATCTGAACGCCGATCTACCTCCTATGCTGGTGGATAGGCTCTCTGCTGCTGGATTGAATTCAGGATTAATGATGCCCCAATATACTGCCGCCTCACTTGTTTTGGAAAATCAAACTTTAGCGACGCCTGATTCCGTCCATTCACTGCCAACCTCTGCCGAACAAGAAGACCATAACGCAAACTCGATGACTGCCGCCCGACATACCCGTGAGGTTCTTGGTAATACGGCACATGTTCTGGCTATCGAACTGTATACTGCCGCGCGCGCATTGGATTTGCGATTAAGGCAAAACCCCGATATTGTTCTGGGACAGGGCACCAGTAAGGTGTATCAAAGGATCAGAAGCACGGTCGCTTATCAGCCCGGGGATGCCTGGTGGGGACCGGAAATTGAGAAAGTGCGGGATTTAATTCTCAATAATAAATTAGAGAAAACTGCTAAATATTGACAATAAGGATAAATTAGATTATTTTAATCATAATATGAAGCACAAAGACAAACTAACTAGACGTGATTTTCTAAAATATTCTGCAATGGCGTTGGGTGGGTTAGCTTTCAGCAGAAGAGGTGCAGCTTTTCAAGCCATTAATACGGATGATATTATCCTGGATGATCCCTTAACGCCTGTTTTCCCCGAAAACACACCTTTGGGACGGGTTTGTGTGGGGGGGCCTGGAACACCTGTTAGTATCAAGAGCGAACCCTATATGAGCGCGCCAACTGTGCGCAGAGCCTGGTTTGACGAGGTCTTTTTGTGGAAAAAGCAGGTTGTTACGAGAAGTGACCAGATAAATTTTAATGTGTTAAACCAGCGATGGGTTGAGACGCCTGAGGGGTATATTTTTGCAGATGTCCTTCAACCTGTTAAACATGTCAAGCATTCACCTTTGGCAGAATTTCCAGAAACGGCGGTTGGTGCTAGGGGAATGTGGGTTGAGATCACCACACCTTTTGCGCCGATGGATCTAATTAAACCAAAGGAAGAACACCAACATTGGATCAGGGATGTCAATAATATTTACCCACGTGTTCATTATTCACAGGTGTTTTGGGCTTTTGATATTCGAACCCATCCTGAGCGTGGTGTACCCCAATATTGTTTGAAGCAAGGCCCGGGATCTCTTCCGGATGTTTATTGGGTGGATGCAGAGATTTGCTCACCAATTACGCCG